>JAZFTL010000358.1:0-5823 GCA_036446675.1 Thermoanaerobaculia bacterium | reverse complement strand
GACCCGGCGATTGCGGGTCGTCCACATCGGTGAATCGATCGTACTTAGCATCCAAATAGGCGAGGGTAAGATCTACCCGGGTGTAGATCGAAGGGAGCCAGCTGATGGCCGCCTCGGCACCCTTGATGGTAGATTTCCCTGCATTTCGGGTGATGATCTGGGCGCTGACCACCTGGCTGACTTGCTGATCTTGGAAGTCGTAATAGAACACGGAGAGGTCGGTTTGTAGAGTGCGGTCCTCAGAAATCCCCTTGGCGCCGAGTTCATAGGCCAGGAGCTCCTCCGGCTGATAGGTATTGGCGTCGTTGAAGCCGCCTGCCCGATATCCGGTCCGCGCTGAGGCGTACAACAGCCAGTCGTCCACGGTTGTCCAATCCAGGCCTACTTTCCAGGTGGTCTTGCTCCAGCTATCGGACTGATTGCGCAGTTGGCAGCGGTAGACGGTGATGCCACCACCGGTACAGATCGGGGCAACCCCGGGGATGACACTGGTCGGACCGCTGTCGAGCCTAGCCGGGGAGGTCAAAGGATCGAGGGTGAAACCGACGTACGAGCCATCGCCATCGTCTTTGTCGTCCTCAGTGAAGCGGAGTCCGCCGGTGAATCTACCCTGATCGCTCGATCCGAAGGCCAGGCTGGCTTGGCCGAAAACAGCCTTGGACTCTTGGGTCTGGTTGTCGAACCGGTTGATCCGTACGGCCGGCTGTGCTCCCAGCAGTGGCGGCGGAGCACCCAGTAGCGGGGCGATGAATCCAGTTCCGGACAGGCCTTCCAGGAACGCATCGAACTCTGTGTCTTGCTCCTCTCTGAAGTAGTAGAGTCCCGTGATCCAGGTGAACGGACCGTCATCCGAGGAGGACAAGCGGGTTTCCAACGAGATTGAATCGGAATCGACATCGGTAACGGCGAAGTTCCCGGCGGTGATATCGGCTCCGGCAATGCAACCGGCGGTGAACGGTCCACTGAAGCGGCAGAGATCTTCGGCCCGCGGCAACTGGTCGGTACCATCACGGTCCACCACCCCGGCGCGCTGATTACCCCGAGTGCTGAGAATCGTGGTCCAGGTAGTGCTACCGAGATCAGCTTCGATCTCCAGTTTGAGCCCCCAGTCGTTGTTGTCGGTTTCGGCATCGGTGTTCAACCCAAACTTCTGAGGGTCCGGCGAAAACGGGTATTGGAACCCAGTAGGATCGTCGGGTCTGGCAAAGGGGATCGCCGCCATCACCGTACCGCTGGGCGTCTGCTCGAAGTAGTCGGCGACGAACGATACTGCCACCGATTCGGTCGGATTCCACAGGAAGGTTCCACGTGCGGCAATCTCATCCCGGTCGTCACCGTCTGATGCCGGGCTGTTGTCTCGCAGCCCGTCCCTCTGTGCATAATAGACCGCCAGTCTCCCTGCCAGTCTGTCTTCGACTAAGACTCCGTTGACGACGGCTTTGAGTTCGAGAAAACTGTCGCTACCGGAGCGGATTTCGAAACTGCTCTCCCTGTCGAAAACGGGAAGTTTGGGAATGACACTAATGGCGCCAGAGGTGGTGTTGCGGCCCCAGAGCGTTCCCTGCGGACCACGTAGGACCTCGACCCGCTCCAGGTCATACAACAGAGCGTTACCGCTACTGATCCGCGGCAGGTAAACGCCGCCCTGGTAGACAGCGATGGATGGATCGCCGTCATTGGTAATAGCATCGTTGGAGATACCACGAATGGTAAACTGGGCGCCCCCGAATCCGAGATTGAGATCGCCGAACTTGAAGTTGGGAACGGCCGAAACGAGATCCTCGATCTTCCTGATGCCGTTGCGATCCAACGCACTCTGGTCGAAGGCGGACACCGCCAGGGGCGTTGCCATGACCGTCGACTCGCGTTTCTCCGCGGTGACGGTGATCTCCTCGATTATAGGCGTAGCCTCCTCTGTTGCTGCCGTATCTTTCTCGCTTGTGGTGGTTTCTTGGGTGTCTTGAGCAACGGCGGTGGTAGGCGAGACAACCAAGGGAAGCGCGATAACAATGGAAAGAATTGATTGGGTGAGACGACGGCAGATGATCATAACCATATGGAACCTCCCTTATACCTATTAAACGACTGTTCAAAAAATCTTCAGAAAAGGGTACAACCGCAATCCCCTCGAGTCAATCTCGGGCATAGCGCTCCTCTTGCTTCTCAATAGCGTCCCTCTTCCGTTTTTGACTTCTGGTAGTTCATACCAATCGCACCTGAGTGGGATGAGTGCCGCGCATGGCGGCGTGCAGGAAACAGGTCCGCTCGCCCATGAAGACCATCTTCTGGGCCACTTCGTCGGGCTCGTCGAGACTGAGAAAAACGTGAGTATCGACCGGCTCGGCCGAAGCTGAGCGGATCTCAGTCGAAGAGAGTCGGCTCCGGTGGAAGACATTCTCCTGGACAATGCGATAGGAACTCAGGTCTCTCCGGGTGATGTGGGCATAGCGACCGAGCTGGGTCATATAACAGAACCCGATACCGGCCGATAGGTAGGCCAGCGCCGGCGGAGCCTGCCCTGCGGCGCCGTCCTCGCTCAAGAATCGGAAGCTGCTGCCGATGGGCTGGTGCAGATGGACCCTTATCTCCTGCAAGCTGTCGGAGAGAAGCTTCGCCTCGCCGCGCACGTGTAGGGTCCTCTTCTGGACCGCCTTCAGGCTCGAGCCTGCCCCGCCCGCGACATCATGTAAGACCTCCGCCGACCCAATCTTGGTGATGATGTCGGGCAGGAATTCGCCCTCTAGAGGCTCGATGCTGTCGAAATTGGGCTCCGGATCCTCAGCGGCCCGCCGCGATTGGCGGAGATCTACGACCTCCGATGGCCGGTCGTTGGCGGTCAGCGAAAAAGTATTCTGCAGACTCTCGCGCATGTAGGCCTCCGCCGGCGAGGTGGCCAGTGCCGATTCGAGGATGCGGGCAACCGTCTTGGAATCTGCAGCTGTTTCGAGTTCGACCGCCATGTCGATGGGCAGCGCTCCACCGATCATGTCGCCGCGCAGCGCCGAGCCCTGCATCGTGTAGTAGTGATCCGAGGTCAGGGCGAGCGCTTCGACCTCGACGTCGAGCTTCGCCGCATGCCGCAGGATTTCTGCCAGGAAGGAGAACACGACCCCAGCGGTAAAAAAAGCCAATGGAAAGGGCGCCAAGTCGGTACCCTTGAGATAGGGACCCTCGTCGCTGACCATTCGCCAGAGCGTCGCGCCGGGGCCGTGATTCACCAGGGCTTCCTTCTGCATGCCTTCGAGGGCGCGGAACTCGGAGTGTACACGGAGCTCTTCCGCCGCGCCGGAGTTGGCGGACGCGTGGTTGCGCCCGCCGACCTTGAAAGCAAGGGGATTACCAAGGCTCTCGATCGAAGGCACTGCGTGACTTCCAGAGTTCTCGTCCAAGTTCGGGCTTCCTTCTCCTAGGTACTACGCAGCACTTACCTAGAGGGACTGGTTTTCGATGGGGAGTTGGGTGAATAGACCGTTGTCGAGGGAAAGAAATCAGCCCACACGCACCAGAAGATCTTGCTGTAGTGCGGGATCGGGTCGAGCTGTTGTCCCTCGAGCTCACCAGCGACGCAGGCACCGGTGCACGACCACGTCGAACCGGTTCCTAGATCCTCGAACTTGTCCGGTGCCACTGAGCGAAAGCTGAGCGTCCGGCCCGAGTTGTCTCGGCGCGAGAAGAGTTGCACGAAGTCCCCGTCGCCGGAAGCGAAAAAGACCAGGGGCTCGTTGCCGACCATGTCCTCTACTATCGGACTGCGTTCCATGTCCGCCAACGCTAACGCCTTGGCCTCTCCAACCATGTTGATCCCCATCACGAAGTGCTTCATCGGCATACGCGGATCGGGCTCGCGTTCCAAGGGATAGACCAGATCGGGACTGGCTTGATCGATGACCGAAGCGCGCGCCAAGAGCTTGAGGTAGAAGGTGTCACGCCATTCCTTCGGCCGAAACCATACCTTCGATTCGGGATAGAAACGCCGCCATCTGCCGAGGCTGGTCATTACGGTTGGAAGCGTCTTGAGACGATAGCTGTCGTCGCGGGCGCGGTCTTGGATCTGTAGTACGGTGCAGTGGCGGGTCCTGTCGTAAAACACCAGGTTGTTCGCCAGGACCGACGTGATGTAGATCTGCGACGCGTCGAACTCGTCGTCGAGTTCATAGGCCATGGAGCTGTGACTGAGAATGCAATGGCTCATGATGAAGGGGTCGTCGCCTTCAGTCTGATAGACGATATGTGGCCGTCTTGCCAACCGCGCGATGTAGGCGAAGGGTCGACCTCCTCGATCGATGACGCCGGCTACCTCTTCCTCTTCGCCAAAGCGATCGATCGCCTCATCCAGAGACAAATACTGTGGCTCTCGAACCGGCTTGAACATGAAGCGCATGTGCATCAGGAAGCCGAAAACCGTGAAGCCGGTGACGATCGCGGTTGCTGCCAGCACTCCCCCCAGAGGCATCGAGTTGCGCACCGCCAGATAGATCGAGGCGAGCAAGAGGAGCACGCTTGCCGCCCACAGCGGTAGGGCGAGCACGTTGAAGAGTAACGCGCCGGTAGGACGCGCCAGCAACTTGTGAGTGAACATGACGACGCCGAGGCTGCCTGGAAACACAGCAACGGCTGCAAGCAATACCGCTAAGGCGGCTAAGGCGAAAGTAAAGTCCACACTGTGCCTCGGTTCAAGACTGTGGGCATGGCCTCCGACCCGGTGGAACGACCCGCTGACCTTACAGAAATGTTACCATAATGTCGTAATTCGCAGTCTCCTGTTGAGGTTGAAACCGTCCGTGCTGATCGGGAATCCCAATCCCCGAATCACTTCGAATCGGCATCTATCTGGAAGAACTTCATGGCCTTCAGTTGCCGCTTCCCCGGTGCTCCGAAATCGCCTTTGATACACTGCAGGATCTCTATTCAGACAGGTCAAAGAAGCTACCTTAGGTAACCCTCATCTTTTCTAGAATTCTGCAGCAATGTCTAAGATCTATTTGGCCCGTCCCCATGCGTTTATTGTGAGTCACATGAAAGATTTCTTGGCTCGCAACGGTTATCAAACCGAACCGCTCCAGACCTTGGAAGAACTCTCGATGGCGAGCTTTGCCGGTGCAGCGGGTGCGGTTATTTCCACGGCCGTGTCTTCCACGGTCGGGGGGAGGGTTGTAGACGCCTTCACGAGAATTCGAAAAGAGGCTCCGACACTTCCCATTGCCTTTGCCACGCTGCTGCCCTTTGATCAGGCAGTGGCTTCCCTTCGAAGCCAGCTCGATCTAACCGATGACCGCCGGTTTGTGAAACCAGATTTGAACGCCGAGAAGGCTCCAGGCCTTGGGACTGAGAAAACATTCATTGTGCTGCACTTGGATGCCATTAGGATAGGAAGCGACACCAGCCTGGCCGATACGCTGGTGCGAAGACATTTTTCTTCCAGCGAGAGTACGTGAGAACCAATGCCGGAGTAGCGCTGTAACCTAGGGCTGATTTGTATAGGAGTGGACAATGGGAAACGAGATATCTAGCCTTGGCACTTATCTAGGTGAAAAGCTGCGACAGCGCGACACCTACTACACAGCGCTAGTAGTGGGCTTATTGATCAATGTTTACAGCCAGCTTCTGGTACCCCTGCTGCGCGGGCACGAAGATCCATTGGCAAAGTTTTCGGAAGAGTTTGAGACTCACCCCATCCTGGTTTCGGTGTCGATCGGCTTGGGATTCTGTTTCCCCTTTCTGGTAGGGATATATGCGGCCGTGACCACGCGCTATGCGAGGAGAAAAGTTGACCTACGGGTATGGTTTCCAGATTACAAGCCCGACCCCGTCTTTCGCGTTGAT
>JAZFTL010000357.1:0-4135 GCA_036446675.1 Thermoanaerobaculia bacterium | reverse complement strand
CGAGGGCCTCTCGTGCAGCTTCATCAAGCGTTGAGACCGTGTCGAAGAAGCCCTCGATCAAAACATTTCCCCGCTCATCCTTCATCGATGAGAGGAGCTGGGAAAGCATCATGGCGGGATTCGGCGCCCAATTGCCATAGTGACCACTGTGAAGATTGCGCGTAGCTCCGTAGACGGTTAGCTCGAGCTTGGTGTAGCCCCGCACCCCAAAGACCAACTGAGGTCGGCGGCTCTGGTGCAGGGGACCATCACAAATCAGCCAGAGGTCGGCATCCAAGCGGTCTTTGAAGCGGCGAAAGTACTCCGCAAGGTGCGGTGATCCAGCCTCTTCCTCGCCTTCAAAGAGGAAGACAAGATTGGAAGTCCGGTCGATCTTTGCCTCCTGCAAGGCGTCGAGGGCGCTCAGTATTGCCGGAAAAGGAACCTTGTCGTCTCCCGCAGAACGAGCATAAATGCGCCACGCGGGATCGATCGGGTCGCCGCGACCTGGAAATGGACGCGGTTCGCCGCCCGAAGTGAGATCGTCAGTGTAGAGCGTCGGCTCCCAAGGGGCCTGTTTCCACTCACTCTCATTCACCGGCTGGCCGTCGTAGTGTACGTAGATTCCGAGCGTTCGTACCGCCTGCGGAGCCTGCAATCGACCGACAACCAGTGGTGGCGCTCCTGGGAGTTGCAAGAGCTGCATCGAGGCACCGCGCTGTTCGAATAGGTCAACGAGAGTGGCCGCATTGCGTCGAATGTTGGCGCTGTCGCTTGCCACGTTGGGAATTCGCAGCAGATCGGCGAATTCGGAGAGGATCCGAGAGCCGTTCTCTAGCCGATGAGCCCGGGCCGCGTCGAGTGCTTCGCCACCAAACGAGAGGCTGGGCAGGCCTACGAAGAGAATCAGTCCGACCGAAAATCCGGCAAGCATTGAAGGTCTAGTAGTCACAGTGAAGATGTATATTCCCGAGGTTCTCGTCTATCTCAGTTCGACTGGCGAGTAGGCCATCCCGTCGGGTTCTCGACCTGCCTTCAGAGTACGGGTGAGCCTCCAGGTGACGAGATCGAGTTCGGCAATTAGGTCCGAGCCGGCAAGGGCAATCCAGGCTCGACTTCCCCTCGGTTCGACTACGATACCGATGGGAATCGAACTGTCACCAAACTGATCACCGAAGAGTTTGCCATCGGTCGTCGCCTCGCCGCGCTGCATCGAGACCCGGCGTATCATTCGTTTTGTCTTGGCGTCGAACACCGCCACATCAGCGCTACGAGCGTTTGAGACGAGAACGTGATTACCTTCTGGCGTGATGGTGACCCGGATGGGAAACTCACCGACCTCGAGCGTCTCGGTAATTTTCAACGTCGAGACATCGATCACACTTAGTGTATTGACGGCTCGGTTTGTTACCCATACCTCTCGACCATCCGGGGTGATATCGATGCCTTCGGCGCCCTCCCCGGTCAAGATCTGGGCGATGCGTTCTCCCTCCTCGAGGTCGATAGCGGTTACCGATCCCGATCCGATGTTTGCGACAAAAGCGCGCCGACCGTCGGGCGTTACTGCGACCATATGAGAGATCTCCTGGTCGGTTTCGATCGCTTCAGATATCTTGCCGGACTCGATATCGACGACCAAGAGCGCCTTCTGGGCCTCAGTAGTTACAACGGCTCGGCGACCGTCGCTTAGCCAGGTGACGCCGTGTGGTCTGCGGTAGTCGCCAAGATCGATCGTCTTAAGGACTTTGCGGTCCTCGATATCGATGACTGTGATGGTCGAGCCCGGAGCAGCCCGGGTGCCGTAATTGCAAGCCAGGGCGATCGTACCATCGGGCGAGATGGCCACCTCGTGCGGACCGACGTCTGTAGGAAGGGTTGCAAGGACAACACCGCTCTCAATGTCTATCAGAGACGCCGTCGCCTCGGCCTTGTTGAGCACCACGAGCGTTGCTGAACTCACTGCTTGAGCCGACAGCAAGATGGACACGACGAATGTCAGGTTTCTAAAAGACACTATTGATCTCCCTTACAGAGTATCGCTCATTCTTTCTATTCGTCGTAGCTCGAACTGCCATAGTCTATAGCGATGGACTGGCCCTCGACGGCTGCTGAGCTCATTGAGTTGCAGATTGAACTGGCAAATAGCGTTCCGCCACCCTGGCAGTTGTCTCAGGACGAGATTTCTGTAGGAGGTTGTTTCGTCTGTTTCCCTCGGGGAGAGGCCGATAGCGGCCCGGGGGAGCGCGGTGATCCCGGCTGGGCCGGAGCTGCCCTCATCGGTATGAACGGAGTGATATCAATGGCAATGGTCACGGGAGCGGCAGGAGCGCCGTACGAGGCTGGACTCTTGGCGCTTCGCGAGGGGCCACTCTTGGAGCATGCGCTGCGCTCACTGTCCCGGCTGCCGGAAATCCTGCTGGTAAACGCGACCGGTCGGGACCACCCGAGGAGCGCAGGGCTCGCCCTTCATCTTGGGGCGATTCTTGAGGTACCAACCGTCGGTGTCACCCACCGACCACTTGTTGCCTCAGGCGAATGGCCAGAGTTCGTGAGGGGAGCCACCGAGCCGTTACTGCTTGGGGGTCGCCTCGTCGGCTATCTCCTCTGCACCCGGCGCGGGTGCCGGCCCCTTGCCGTGCATGCCGCGTGGCGCACCGATCCGGAGACTGCAGTGAAAGCCGTTTTGGCAACGTGCACCCATGCTCGAACCCCGGAACCCATCCGTTTGGCGCGTCAGGCTGCGAGAACCGCTAGGTCGTCCGCGCCGCAACCCTCTCCTCGATTTGAGTAATCGCAGGCACCGCAAGTGCCCCGAGGCCCATCGAGACACAAGCGACGGCACCCGCAAAGAACCAAATACGCACCCCGAAGAGATCGGCGACGGGCGCGGCCAGGATCAAACCGAGCGGAGCAGTCATGCCGGCGAGACTTCCGACCAAGGTGAAGATCCGGCCCTGGAAATCGGCTGCCGTGGTGGCCTGAAGCACCGCTTGAATCGGCCCGTTGACCAGAGGGATCAGGATTCCGAGGCCCAGCATCGCTGCGAGAGCCCACCACCATACGCCGGCGGGAGTCAGACCGAGCGCCAGGACCACACCGCCGACTGCAACAAGACTTGTCAAGGTTGTGAGGATCCGTCTTTGGAATCCACCCCAGATCCCGAGCAGGATGCCCCCGGCTAATGAACCGACTCCGAATATCGACATCATCCAACCGAGCTGCATGGGGCTGCCGAGCAAATCCTTTTGAACGAACAGTGGTAAGAGAGCAAATGCCGGCACCATGAAGAGATTGGTAACCGATGCCATCATAACGATTCCGAGGTGGCCGGGGCGCTCTAGGAGATAGCGGAATCCGGCGACGATTTCAGCGAACAGAGACTTCTTGTCGTCAGGCGCCGCCGGCTCACTGACTTTAGGCTGGGGAACGACGACGAAAAGCAGGGGCGCTATGGCGATAAGGGCCGTGATGACGTCGACCAGCATGATCGAGGACATCGTGAGCAAGGCTAGAAGCAGACCGCCGAGAGGAGCAGATATGATGAGAAGACCGCCCTGAAGGCTCTGGTTGAGGCCCTGAATACGTGTCAGGTGTTCTTTCGGAACCATCAGCGTCGTAGAGGCTTGCATTGCGGGTCCGTGAAAGGTGGAGCCGAGGGCCCGAAGAAACAGTAGTGTCAAGACATATTCGAACCGTGCACTGCCCACAGCGAATAGGCCCGCCAGTACGAGGGAGGCTAGAGCTACGAGAGCATCGGCACCAATCATGACGCTCTTACGGTTCCAGCGATCGATCAGCGCGCCAGCCAAAGGGCCGAGAACCACCTGGGGCAGCAGACCGAGAAGCGTTGCAGTCGCCAGCATCGTGGCTGACCCAGTCTCCAGGGTCAGCCACCAGATCAAAGCGAACTGGACGGCTTGGCTGCCGAGGAGCGATACGGCTTGGAAGGTCCAAAGTACGAAGAAGGGGCGCATACCTATGGTGTTGTCTGTTGAGTTTGTGGTGATCATCTATCAGCCTCCTGAAGGTTTATGTTCGAGATCAGGAGAATATACAGATTCCACTGATTATTCAAGTTTTCATGAATAATCACCGTTTCCGGATCGTGATACGATATAGAAGAGAGAAGCACAACACCTCGAGGAGGTCTCTTGGC
>JAZFTL010000356.1:0-2543 GCA_036446675.1 Thermoanaerobaculia bacterium | reverse complement strand
GACGAGTAGATTTGTGTCGATGTTCTATGGCGAGCTGGAGAAGAATGGCAATTTCATTTACGTCAACTCCGGTCACCCACCGCCATTTCACCTCGATACCCAGGGCGTAGCTCACCCGCTCAGCAATGGCGGTGCCGTGCTCGGACCAATCCCAAACGCCACCTACGAGCGCGGCTTTGTCTCACTCGGTCCAGGCGAACTGATCATCATGTATACCGACGGAATCCTTGAAGCGCGAAGGCCGGACTCAGGACCCGAGGAGGCCATGGAAGAAGAGTTCGGTCGAGAGAGATTGCTTGCCGCCGTGCGGGCTCATCGTCACAAATCGTCTGCAGATATCGTCGCGGCGGTCTTCGAGAGTGTGGAGACGTTTTGCGGTGTCGCATCTCAGGCCGACGACCGAACAGTCTTGATTGTCAAACTTCCCGATGCCTCGGGCTAGCCAAGCTGCGCTCAGAGCTATCGGGGCTTGTCGACGATCTCGATCGCCTGTACGAGATTGATCAGACTTTCGGCCGGATAGATCCCCGCTGGGAGATGCACTCCACTTTGTAGACGGCTACCGCGGCCGATGGTGGTTCCCGGCGCGAGCCCGCAGAGCTGCCCGATCTCGACCTCATCTCCGAGAATGGCGCCTAGTCTTCGTTGACCGGTTCGCTGACTGGATAACACTGTGCCCGCGCCCAAGCTGACTCCGGCGCCGAGCAGGGAATCACCGATGTAGTTCGAATGCGGCGCGGTGGCACTATCCATGAGGATGGAGCTTTGGACCTCGGTATTGGTTCCCACGACGCAGTTATCTTCCAACCAAGTGCCGCCTCGAAGAACTGCTCCGGAGCCCACTTCGGCGTTGCGACCGATTCTTATGGGACCTTCAATCGTAGCGCCAGGGTGAATCCGGCTGCCTTTACCGATGACGATCCGATCTCCCCACAAATTGATTCGAGGATCGAGGGGAACTTCGATTTTCTCGGACGGCAATGCATCCAGGGCACGAGACAGGGGCTCCTCCAACAGTAGCCAAGGGCTCTCGATGTCGAAGTCGTCTGCGAATGCGGCCGGAAGCTTTCCGAAGAGTTGCGGCAGGGAAGGGTTAGATTTCATGATTGCCATTTAGCAGAAAAAGATGAAGACTACAGGCCTCAACGACACCCACGGAACCCAATGATTCATCAGCTCCAGCCTCTCAGACAGTCATTCTATCGTCGGGGGGCGAAGGTTGTTGCAGAAGACCTTTTGGGAAAGTGGATTCTTCGCCGTGTAGGAACCGACGATCTGGTGATGAGAATTGTGGAGACCGAAGCCTATTTGGGAACCTCGGACCGGGCCAGTCACGCCTGGAATGGGCGCAGGACCGAGCGCACCTCGACCTTGTATCGGTCAGGGGCTTGCGCGTATGTCTATTTGGTCTACGGGCTGCATCACTGCCTCAATGCCGTCACTGGTAGCCAAGATGAGGGCGAAGCGGTCCTGATTCGGGCTGGGGAGCCGGTGTCTGGTGAAAAATTGATGATGGCGAACCGAAACCTCGAGGGCGAAGTTCTATCAGGTGCCATAGGCGGTGGTCCGGGAAAGCTCTGCCAGGCGCTGGCGATCGATCGCAGCTCCGATGGCACCTCTCTGTTGGAAGGAAACCTGGTGATAACAGCAGGAGATCCGGTATCAGCCGGGCAGATCGCAACTGGCCCACGGGTTGGAATTGACTATGCCCAAGAGGCCGTGGACTGGCCTCTGCGATTCGCTCTGCGCGGCAATCCCCACGTCTCACGGCCTCGAATCGTCTGACGTGGATGGGAGAAGTGTCGCCGGCCGACGATTTGCTGATCGCTGTTCTGAGCTCTTAGGGCGAAGGATATGTGGCAGCGTTCGCTCGATTGCTCTATTCTTCCTACCATGGTTAGAGGTGTGGAAGCTGAAGAGAGGTTGGTTTCCTGGATTCGAGAGGTCATACGAGACCTGGTCCTGGAAGGAGTCGATCTGTGTATGCAAGGATCATCGTTGGCCTGAGCCTTGGCTTCTTGCTGTCGCCCTTGATGTTGGGTGCTGCCGAGGAAAAGATCTCTTCTCGCGAGGTGACATTTCCCACCCCGGATGGAGGGCTGGTCTCAGCCGACCTTTACGGAAGCGGGAAGCACGGCGTAGTTCTGGCGCACGGTCGTATTTTCGATAAATCGACTTGGCGGCCGCAGGCCATCCGGTTGGCGCAGGAAGGGTTGGTCGCGTTGTCGATCGATTTTCGGGGATATGGCGCGACAAAGGCAGGTGGAGAGCAGGGCGCCCTCTACAATGATGTCCTGGCTGCTATCAGGTATTTACATGGGACAGGATTTGAAGAGGTGTCGGTGGTTGGCGCGAGTATGGGGGGCGGAGCAGCGGCCCGCGCCGCCATCGAATCGAAAGCCGGAGAGATCGACCGCCTGATCTTGCTCTCGCCAGTGCCTGTTGAAAACCCCGAGACCATGGTTGCGGGAGCGTTGTTTTACATCGTCAGTGGCGGGGACAGGCTTGCCGCCTCGGTCAGGGAGCAATATGAGAGGGCACCG
>JAZFTL010000355.1:0-2029 GCA_036446675.1 Thermoanaerobaculia bacterium | reverse complement strand
CGGACATAACGCGCGCACTTACATTTGGGACGCCCTCGATCTCGACGCTCCGGAGCTCATCGGCACGTATACCTCCTCAACGCCCTCGATCGACCACAATCTCTACACCCGCGGCAACTATGTCTACCAGGCGAACTATCTGGCCGGCCTACGGATTTTGAGCCTGACGAAAATCGGCCAGGGCAACCTCAAGCAGGTGGCCTTCTTCGACACCTCCCCACTCGAGGATGCCCGAGACTTCGGTGGCGCCTGGGGCGTCTATCCCTACTTCGAGAGCGGAGTGCTCGCGGTAAGCACCTTCGATGATGGTCTTTTTCTCCTCGCCGCCGATCTCTCCCCCGCCGCATCTTCCGTTCGGGCTCTGAGCCTCGACAAGGTGACCTGTCGTGATCAGACCGACAGGGAGACCTCTAGAATCAACCTTAATGGAGAGCGCACATGGAACTGCTTCAAGACCGATCTCAATATGGCCTCGGGTGATCGCCTGCGCCAGACCCTCCTCGGCGATGCCACCGGTTCGAATGTCCGCGGCACTCTGAAGGGCGTCTCGCCAAGCAGAATCCTCTGTAGCAATCGAACCCAAGGAACGAAGGTCTCCAGGCGCACTACCGACCCGAAATTCAGCTGCCGCAACATGGGCCTCGACATCGAGTCCGGTGACCGGATTCAGATTAAGGCGTGGGGTCGGGTGAATTAGTCCCTACCTGCAGCCTCGAGCCTCCTACTCCTCCACCAGCCGCTTCGCCACCGCGACGACATCCTCCGCCTTCGGCAGGTAGTCGTATTCCAGGGGCGGGGAGTAGTGCGTCGGGGTGTCGGGGGCGGTGACACGGCGGATGGGGGCGTCGAGGTGGTAGAAGAATTTCTCGGAGATGAGGGCGGCGAGTTCTCCCCCGAGGCCGCCGCGGCGGGTGTCTTCGTGCAGTATGAGAACTCGGTTGGTCTTGGTGATCGAGGTTTCGATGGTAGCTTCGTCGAGGGGGACGAGTGAGCGCAGGTCGATGACTTCAGCCGAGATGGAATCTTCAGCTAGTTTCTCTGCCGCCTCTAGGGCGGTCCAGGTCATCGCCCCGTAGGTCAGGATGGTTAGATCGTCCCCTTCCCGGCGCACCGCAGCGCTGCCCAAGGGCAACTCGTGCTCGGTGCCAAGGGGCACCTCTTCACGTAGGTCGTCACGAAAGAAGCCGTAAAGGCCCTTGGCCTCGAGAAAGATCACCGGGTTGTCATCACGGATGGCCGCAATCATCAAAGCCTTGGCGTCAGCCGGGGTGGAGGGAGCGACGATCTTCCAGCCAGGGGTGCGCAGAAACCACATCTCGGGGCACTGACTATGAAAGGGCCCACCACCCAGTAGACGGTTCATAGTGCCGGTGGCGGCACCATAAGGCAGTCGGACCACGAGCGGCACCGGCTTTCCCCACCGCCAATGGATTTTGGCCGCATTGTTGACCAGAGCATTGAAACCTGGCGCCAAAAAATCGGCAAACTGCATTTCGATGACTGGACGCAGCCCGGTAATCGCAGCTCCTACACCACAACCGACAATCGCCGACTCCGCCAGCGGCGTGTTCATACAGCGCTCTTCACCGAAGCGCTTCGCCAAGCCTCGGGTGACTCCGAAAGCACCGCCGTAGCGCCCGCCGACGTCTTCGCCCAGGACCATCACCGAGTCATCCTCTTCCATCATCTCGATCAGCGCCTGGCGCACCGCTTCGTCGTAGGACATCCGCTTGGTCTTGACCGGCTCCGGCAGCGGCTCTGGGACTAGCTCCGATACTTGCTCCGGTAAATCCGTAGTAGAACCCTCAGTCTGAGGATCAGAAGTCGATTCGGACTCTGATTCCGAAGCCTCCTGCGTAGCGGCGACCACCTCGGCCTGGGAATCGCCCCTGGGAACGGAGTCGGCGCCGGATTCCGTCTTCGAGCCTGGATCGGAGGAATCATCATGATCGGCACCGGCCAGCGGGCGCTCTGGCGCGAAAACCCTATTCTTGTAGTCATCGGACTCTGGCCAGGGCGCCATTTCTGC
>JAZFTL010000354.1:0-4960 GCA_036446675.1 Thermoanaerobaculia bacterium | reverse complement strand
ACATTATCTAGCCTGGATGATTCATTATCTGGGAATGCTCGGTCTGAAATGCGCCTGAAACGTCGATCATTCTATCAAAGGAAGGCTCCAGCGATGGGCAAGAGAGGCTCCGTAGCCGTAGAATGAACTCGAGCAACTTGTTGGTCGAATCGAGAGGCTCCAAGGTTACCACCACTATGAACCGACAGCATCCGATCGTTTTGGGAATCGAGACCTCGTGCGACGACACCGCCTGTGCGCTACTCGATGGCAACGGCACCGTCCTCTCATCGGTCGTCTCCAGCCAGCTCGAGGCTCATCGTCCGTACGGCGGCGTAGTTCCGGAAATTGCCTCACGTGAGCATCTCAAGAATTGGCCGGCGGTCAGCCGGCAAGCCCTCGAACAGGCAAGTCTCAGATTGCCGGATGTCGATCTGGTCGCCGCCACCAAAGGGCCAGGTCTTATCGGCGCTCTACTCGTAGGACTCTCGCTCGGGAAGGGCCTCGCCTACGGCTTAGAGCGGCCCTTCCATGCCGTGCATCACCTCGAAGGACATCTTTACTCTCCGTTTATGCGTCCACTTGGCGAATCGAGCGCCTCCATCCCCGAATCGTTTATCGGACTTGTCGTATCCGGCGGCCACACCAGCCTCTACCGGGTTCGATCCGGGAGAATCAATGTCATTGCCGAGACTCGAGACGATGCGATGGGAGAGGTCTTCGACAAAGTCGGAAAGTACTTAGGACTGGCCTATCCGCAAGGGCCACAGGTAGACGCGCTGGCCGAAAAAGGTGACCCTCGTGAAACACCAATGTCGATCGCAAGATGTAGCGATCAGAGTCTCGATTTCTCGTTCTCGGGTCTCAAGAGCCAGGCTCTCTTGGAAATCCAAAAGCTGCGCTCCAGTGGCGTTGTAACGAACCTCGAAGGTACGTCCGAAGACCGCATCGCGGTGGCTGTTCTCGATCTGTTAGCCGGCTTTCGGGCCGCAGCCGTAGCCCAAATTCTCGAACGGCTCCGACGCTTCCACCGCCAGGAGAAATTTGGCGCGCTTGGGGTCTCGGGGGGCGCTGCCGCCAACTTACTCCTGCGTCGGTCGCTTGCCGAATGGACCGCAGCCGAGGGCATCCAGCTTCACCTGGTTGGGTTGGAGTACTCCAGCGACAATGCTGCGATGATCGCGCATGCGGCACTGCTGCGTCACCGGTTAGGACTCAGCGACGATCCCCTAGAGGTCGACGCGTCGAGCCGGATACCCTTGGCAACGCAATAGCCCCAGACCGGACGCTGCGGTCGCTCCTCATATACTCTTCGTACGATGCGTCTTCTTCGACTTTTCCTGCTGGTTTTGCTACCTGGCTGCTGGGCTTCCTGCGCCCTGCTTCGGCCCGCGTGGGGGCTGGACGAGAGTCCGGGTTCGGACCCTACAGCCGTTGAAGGCTTGAGGTATCTCACTACTGGAGAATTCGATAAGGCAATCGAGAGCTACCTCCAAGCTATCGAGCAGACGCCTGCTAACCCTTATCTTTGGCTCGACCTGGGGGAGGCCTACCGTTCGGCCCATCGCATGCCGGATGCTATCGCTGCTTTTCGAAGAACACTCGAGCTGAGTCGCGACCACGAACTAGCTCAGCTCGGGCTCGCCGAGTGCTTTCGCCAACTGAGCAACTTCGACGAAGCTTTGCGCGTTCTCAAAAAAGCTACTCTGGCACACCCCAATAGTCCCGCTCCACGGTTTGCCCAGGGCAGGGTTTACATTGAACTCCAAAAATACGTGGAGGCGCAGGCGGCGCTCCACGCCGCCCTCGAATTGGAGCCGACGAACACCGCGGCGCGGGTTCTGCTGGGAAGCACCTTCAAGTCTGTCGCCCAACTCGACGAGGCACTCGAAGAATTCGACCGGGCACTCGACCAGGAGCCCGATAATGCGTTGGCCCGTTACTTAAGAGCATCGATCTATGCCGATCGGAACGATATCGAGCGCGCCCTGCCGGATGCCGGCCGCGTCGTCGCGCTCGAGCCTGGGAATACCCGGGCACGTTTTCTACTCGCTTCGATTCTGGTTCGAAATGGCCAGTGTGATTCCGGAGCCGAACACTTGGAAAAGGTGATTGCCGCTGAGCCCGACAACACCGAGTCCGTTTCTCTCTTGGCGCGCGCCTATCAGTGCGCTGGGCGAGGGGTCGAGGCAGCTGAGATTCGCCGACGCTTCGCCGAACTCGCCAAGCACGATCAGACGGAACGCGAAAGCCGCGTGCAAGCGGATCATCTCGTCCGCGAAGCGGGTGACCATGCCCGAGAAGGACGACCCAACGAAGCACTCGAGTTGCTGCGGCAAGCGTTGGCCCGAGATTCCTCGAACGGGGGAGCCTACACGCAGCTGGCGAAGGTTCTCTACTCGGCCGGTCGCTTCGAAGTAGCACACGAAGCCGTCATCCTAGCGCTGAAGCACAGCCCTTACCGGTCGGATGCCTTGTACGTCCTCGGTCGCATCCTGATCGAGCAGGGCAACCTGGCGGGCGCCCGCGACGCTCTCTTGCAGACCACGCTCATCAACCCCCTCGATGCAGAAGCTCTATTCTTCCTGGCGCAGGTCTACTTGGAACTCGGTGATGACACCAGCGGAGTCGCTACGCTGAGGAAGTCGCTGGAGCTGGAGCCCGATAACACGAGCTATGCTCGAGCTCTAGCCCAGGCCGTTCCCTCTTCGAACCCTTGAACCAGTGAGCCGAACCAAATGAGCGACTCGAGACTCGGCCTAGTCCGAGAGGAAGCCGGTGCCACAATGAGACTGGCCGGACCCTTGATCGGCGGTCAGCTAGCCCTCATCGGAATGAATTTCGTCGACACCGTGATGGCCGGGAGCCTCAACGCTGAGGCTCTGGCTGCGGTCGCTATCGGGAGCAGCGTCTGGTCCCCGATCATGCTTCTGGTCACCGGGGTTCTCATGGCGGCACCGCCGGCGGTGGCGCAGTATCAAGGCGCCGGCAAGCTAGAAGAGATCGCCCCATATATTCGTCAGGTGCTCTGGTTGAGCCTCTGTCTGGGTGTTGCCGCAATTCTGGCCGCGGTCAACCTGAAACCCATCCTTGAGTTCGCCGATGTGCAACCCGAGATCGTCCCCATCGCCACAGGCTACCTGAAGGCTCTCTGCTGGGGGGTGCCGGCGTGGAGCGTTTATATGGTGGCACGGCTGTTGAGTGAAGGCGTCGGCAAGACCCTGCCCACTCTCTACTTCGGCTTGGTTGGATTGCTCGTCAACATACCTGTCAATTACGTGCTGATGCATGGGCACCTCGGCTTTCCTGCCCTGGGAGCTGTCGGCTGTGGCTATGCCACCGCGGTGGTTTGGTGGGTCCAGTGCCTCGGCATGTTGATCTATGTCGCCAAGCACCCCGACTATCGAAGACTGGCGCTCTTTCGATCATTAGAGCCCTTCAGGAGGGAGCATGTCAGCGAAATTTTGAGAGTCGGCATACCTATCGGACTCTCCCTTTTCATTGAGACCGGCCTCTTTGCTGCGGTCTCGCTTCTCATCGGGTCACTGGGAACCGTGATTGTGGCCGGCCACCAGGTCGCCTTGAACTTCGCGGCGCTCACCTTCATGGTGCCTCTGGGGATCTCGATGGCGATTACCATACGAGTCGGGAATGCAGTCGGCCGAGGAGATTTAAAAGAGGCTAAATTCGCGGGGTTTGTTGGAATCGGGCTGACTGTGGCGGTGCAATTCGTATCGGCGTCGATCATGTTTACGATGCCCCAGGCAATCTCGCAGATCTATACCCGTGATCCAGCAATCATTGCGATCGCCGTGCAGCTACTTTTTCTGGCAGCAATCTTTCAACTCTCAGACGGTCTTCAAGTCGGCTGCGCTGGAGCCTTGCGGGGCTACAAGGACACCCAGATCCCGATGCGGCTCACGATCGTGGCCTACTGGTTGGTTGGGCTCCCTCTAGGATACTTTCTCGGCCTGCGCCTGGGCTACGGCGCAGAAGGAGTCTGGATCGGCCTCATCTTCGGCCTATCACTTGCGGCGCTCTTGCTCTTGCGCCGCATGTTCCAGGTTTCCAGACGGAAAGAAAGACTCTAACTCGGGGGTCCTTCGGCAGGCGGGCGAGATAAAGTATCAGAAATACGTGCAAGAGGAATCTTGAGGGTTTCGAGCGGATAACAGGATGACGAATTCAGTACCTCGCTCCCCGGTCACCCTAGTGATCAGTGCCATGCCTTCAGAACTCGTACCAATCCGGGCCAAGCTGGAGGGCAAGAGTGGAGGCACCTTGGCTTGTTTTCCGTTTCAGGAGGGAAGTATCGCTGGGCGGCGCACGATCACGGTTGTCTGCGGAGTGGGAGTCACCAATGGAGCCATGGTAACGGCGCTCTTCGCCCACCATTTCCAACCCGGAGAAGTCGTCGTCACCGGTACCGGCTCGCGCTTCAATTCGGCCCTCGAGACCGGCGATGTGGTGATCTCCAAGCGAACCATCCACCATGCCGCCGGCAGCCTGACCGAAGCCGGCATGGTCTACCGCCCGGTTCGCGGCCCCCTGCCCAATACTATGACCCCGTACGCCTACCCACCCGATCGAGCCCTATTCGAACTGGCTCTCTCCGCGATCAAGACCTACGAGCCCAGGAGTGTCACGGCTAACGGCAAGACCTACACGCCCCGGGTGCTCCCGGGAATTGTGACTGCCAGTGACCTTTTCGGCGTCTCCAAGGCCAAAATAGCCGACATGAAGAAGCAACTCGACCCCGACATCATGGAGATGGAGAGTGCCGCTATTGCTCAAGTTTGCTGGCAGCTCGGCCTTCCTCACATCGTGTTTCGTGCCGGTAGCAATTTTACCCAAAGCGATCCTGGCGAAGACTACCGCAAGGTAGGTCAGATAGCAGCAGCGAGCGCTGCCCGTTGGACCTTGCACTTTCTCGGAGTCTTAGCGGAGGCCAAGAATTGAATAGTCTAGGCAGGATGATGCA
>JAZFTL010000353.1:0-2057 GCA_036446675.1 Thermoanaerobaculia bacterium | reverse complement strand
GGTCTTTCCGACTCCGGCGCCACCGAAGAGCCCCGCCTTCCCGCCTCGAACGAGGGGGCAAAGCAGGTCGATAACTTTGATTCCAGTCTCAAACATCTCTGTGTTCGAGGAGAGCTCCTCAAACTCCGGAGGTTCACGGTGAATGGGTCGTCTCTCCTGAACTTCAATCGGTCCACGATCATCGATCAGCTCTCCGAGGAGATTGAACACCCGTCCCAGAGTGGCCTCGCCGACGGGTACTTGAATCGGGCTGCCGGTATCGGAAATCTCCGCCCCCCGCTTGAGCCCGTCGGTCGAATCGAGAGCGATGGCGCGAATCTTTCCTCCGCCCAAATGCTGCGCAACCTCGCACCACAAAGTCTCTTGGGTGGTTTTGCCCAGGACAGTCCGTTCGACATCGACTTTCAGGGCGTTGTAAATCTTCGGCAAGCTCTCATCCGAGAATTGAGCATCCAGAGTAGAGCCGATAACCTGGGTAATTCGACCTGTGTTCGCCATCTCTCGTGTACCTCTATCTACTAATCTAGGGACTTGTTAACGCGGTTATCGCTGCCGAGCGTCCTGCCTCTATTCCAGTGCCTCGGCCCCGCCAATAATGTCGAGCAACTCCATGGTGATGTGGGTCTGTCGCGCTCGGTTGTACTGCTGAGTCAGGAGCTTTATCATGTCTTCTGCCGCGTCGGTCGCCGCTTTCATCGCTACCATTCTCGCTACTTGCTCGCTGACTGCTGCATCGGAAAAGTACTGGAATAGCTTGACCCGCACCGTCGCCGGCAGCAGTTCATTCAGAAGCTGCTGCGGATCAGGAGAAAACTCGTAGTCGACACCGGTGAGATTGTGCGTGACTTCATCGTTGGAAGCCTTCGTCTGTACGATTGGTAGTACCTGCTCGACTACAGCCTGTTGCTTTCCGGTCGATATGAATTTCATGTATGCAACCGAGGCGGCACCGATCTCACCGTCGATAAAGCGCTTCATCAGTTCGTTGGCGAGCGGCTCAATTTGATCAAATCGAGGCATTTCACCGAATTCAGTGAGTCGACTATGAATCGAACGCCGCTTAAAATCATAATAGCCGAGACCTTTCTTGCCGACCATGTAAATGTCTATTGCAGTATCCGACTCGGTGTGTCGATCGAATTCTTCACCGGCTACCCGCAGCACGTTGGCATTGTAGCCACCGCAGAGCCCACGGGTACTCGTAATGATCAGCAGGGCTGAACGGTCACTGTCATCCGCAGGCCGTTTTAGCGGATGATCCGTGCCACCGGCGCCACCGGTGGCCTGGGCCAAGTCGTCCGCCAGTTTGGCTAACTTCTCGGTATAGGGCTTCCCCGCAGAGGCTCGACTATAAGCTGCCTGAAATCGAGCCGTGGCGATGAGCTGCATCGTCCGCGTGATCTTGCGGATATTGCGCGCCGCGTTGCGCCGTTTGACGAGTACCCTTCGATTTGCCATAGCCTTGCAGTCGCTGCCTAGTTCGCAAAATTAGACTTGAAGTTCGTAATAATCTCGCTGATCTGTGCGGAGAGTTCATCCGATATTTTTCCGGAGCTCGCAATCTCTTCCAGGACCTCTGGAAACTCGTCGCGAATGTGCTGGTGCAACTCCGACTCAAACTGCGCGACCTTATCGATCTCCAAATCATCCAAGAAACCCTTTGAGCCCGCAAATATGCTGATAACCTGATCTGCAATTCCCAACGGGCGGTATTGCGGCTGTTTCAATAGCTCTACCATCCTGGCACCTCGATCGAGCTGCCTTTGGGTCGTGGCGTCCAGTTCGGTGCCGAGTTGAGC
Source organism: Thermoanaerobaculia bacterium (assembly GCA_036446675.1). Lineage (GTDB taxonomy): Bacteria > Acidobacteriota > Thermoanaerobaculia > Multivoradales > JAHEKO01 > JAZFTL01. Next base: position 258 of record JAZFTL010000353.1, on the reverse strand, counting down.
GAACGCCTCCAAAGCTCGAAATGATGCAAGATCTAGTCGCAGCGAGCCGGAAAGTTTTTTCATCGCTTCACTCTGGGCGTTACCACCCACCCGAGAGACACTGATCCCGACGTTCACGGCCGGGCGAACCCCGGCGAAGAAGAGATCTGGATCGAGAAAGATCTGGCCGTCCGTAATCGAAATGACGTTCGTCGGAATGTATGCAGAGACCTCGCCTTCGAGAGTCTCGATGATCGGCAGCGCCGTCATCGAGCCTCC
>JAZFTL010000352.1:0-2908 GCA_036446675.1 Thermoanaerobaculia bacterium | reverse complement strand
CATAGGTGAAACCGTGTTTCTCTCGCAGGTTAAGGTTGAGTCGACTCGAGAACTTGCCACCTAGAATCGAGTTCATGACTCGAGATGCGTAGAAGTCGCGATGGGCTCGGGGAAGCCCAACATGCCCGAGCCGAAGCTCTGTCTGCGTGGCGTTAGGTCGGTCGAGAACCGTTACGGAAATGCCCGAAGTCTTCGGCAAGCGGAGCACAGGTGCGCTGGGCGGGATTTTTCCGACCCACTCACCGAACAGTGACTCGACCTGCCGGAACATGGTCTCTGGATTGAAATCTCCCGCCACTATAAGGGTCGAATTGACCGGGGAGATGTGTCTGTGAGCGAATCGAAGAAGGTCGCCTCTGTCAATTGCTTTGACGGAGGCCGAGCTGCCGACGAGAGGACACTCGTAGCAGGTTGCAGGATAGATTTGACTTAGGAGAGCCTCGTTGGCGCAGACTCCGGGTTGTGCTCGCATATTCAATTGTGTCGTGAGTTGGCGAGACTTGAGTCGCTTCACTTCGATGGCTGGGTAGGTTGCATGCAGAGCGACTTCGGCGACAAGCTCGATGGTGGGGCCGATTTGGTGCGACATCACCCCGGCGGAAATAAATAGGGACTCCCAGTCTGCACCCGAGTGCAAAAAGCCTCCTGCCCCGTCGACAAGATCGGCGATCTCGCTCGAAGTCTTCGTCTCGGTCCCCTCATCGAGAAGCCCCCCTAGTAAGTACGAGAGACCGTCTTGCCCTGCTACTAGGTGCTCTCCGCCGCCGGAGAGCAGCAGGTGAGCCCTCACGAGGGGGAGCTGGCCGAAGGGCGCTAGAACCACCTGGAAGCGGTTGGGAAGAATGTGTCGGCGAAAGTTCGGAAATCGAAAATTCACTCTCCCGGCTGCAGGCGGCGGCCGGGTGCGGTCGAGCGGATCGGGCGCGATCGTCCTCATACAGCTGAATTCCTGGGCCCGACAGTGATGGTGACGCGGTGGTTCTGCCCCAGGTGCTGCGAGGCGAAGTCTTGGATATCTCGCGGAGAAACCTCGGAGTACTTCGCCGGATCATTCAGCAGCTTGGCTGGATCGTCGAAATACGTGAGTCCTTGGGAAATCAAATCGGCTCGATTGCCGACTTCCTGAAGTTCATCGTGATGGGCCGTCAAGATCTTGTCGCGAGCCCGCTCGACCCGAGATTCAGTCGGCGCTCGACTGGCCAGGTTGTCGAGATGCTCATCGAGAGCTTCTATAAGGTCATCGAGGTCAATACCAGGTTTCGCAGTTGCCACTACCAAGAGGGTTGCAGCGATTTCCATTGGCAACATCATCACGGTCACGTCCTGGGCCAGTTGTCGGGAGTACACGAGGTCGCGGTACATTAGGCTCGATTTCCCATTGCAGAGAATCGACGCCAGCAAATCCGCGGTGTATCTAGATTCGGAAGTAACTGGAGGAATTGAATATCCTATGTAGACACGTTCCAACTCGACGTCGTCTTCCAGGTGGCGTCGCACCTTGGTCCCTAGAGAGATGGCTGGTGGACTCATTGGACGAGAGGGCTTACCGGGGGGTAGATCACCGAAATATCGTTTGATTCGATCCAGGGCTCGCTGCGGGACAAAGTCTCCGGCCAGAGTAAGCACGGCGTTGTTGGGGGAGTAGTAGGAATTGAAGAAGTCTTCGAGGTCACCGAGGGATGCGGATGCGAGATCATCGGGATATCCAATGACCGGCCAATGGTAAGTGTGTCGATTTGGATAGAGTTCTTCGTGTAGGCGTTCGAGAGCGAGGCCGTAGGGTCGGTTCTCCACGGTTTGCAGTCTCTCATTCAAGACCACCTCACGTTGGGTATCGAGTTTCCGTTGAGTAAGTGCTGGGAGCAGGTAGCCCATTCGGTCCGACTCGAGCCATAGTCCGAGATCCAGTTGATTCGCCGGCAGGGTTTCGAAGTAATTTGTTCTGTCGTACCAGGTCGAGCCGTTTGCAACTCCACCAACCTCTTGAATGTGGCGGAAATGGTCGTTCGTGCCGACGTGCTGGCTGCCTTGAAACAGCATGTGCTCGAACAGATGGGCTAAACCGGTCCGACCGGGTTTTTCGTCCTTGGAACCGACGTGATACCAGAGATTGACCGCGACCAAGGGGAGGCTGTCGTCCGGCTGCAGTGCCACTCGGAGGCCGTTATCTAGGGTGTGGCTCTCCAACTTCATCTCTGCTTAGTCCTCATTGGTCGGCTGAGTTAGCTTGCAGGGCGCCCATGAGCTGAAGTGGAATCGAAAGGGTGGGAGGGTCGGAGCTGATTGCCGAGCGTAGACGGCTCACGCGTTGTTCTCAGCGCTCTTTGCGGACGATCCAGGTTCATAGCAGAATACGTACTCCTGGATACCGTGACGCAGTAAGAAGCTTGTCTGAACCTCCAAATTCGGCAATGCTCGAGCCAAGTCTGATTGTTTGTATTGAGGGCCATCGCGCTGGGCTCTGGTAGTAGGGTCGTAACGCAAGACCTCAGGGCTCAGGATGTGATACCTGTTGGGCAGAGCTGGGATCCGATTCTTGGCGGAAACTAGGGCGAATATATGACCCCCAGCTTTGCACCGCTGGGCTAACAGGCCACCCAAAAGAGCCAGCTCTTGCGGGTCCAGGTAGTCGAAGAGATCCCACGTCAGGATCAGGTCGAACGAATCGTTTTCAAGGACGGGGATTTGGGCCGCAAGATGTCGATCGAATACATCGAGATCGAGCTCATCAGAATCGGGCGTACTCGTCGCCATGGTGTCGCGGATTGATGAGTACAGATCGCAGATGTGGAGTCGACAGGAAAAGGTGGCAAAAAAGGAAACGTTTGTACCGACTGCGGGTCCGAGATCAAGTATCTCGGGACGCCTGCTCCTCGCCAAGCCCTCTAACAGTACCTTGAAAGCCAGA
>JAZFTL010000351.1:0-3368 GCA_036446675.1 Thermoanaerobaculia bacterium | reverse complement strand
TATTCTTATCTTCGGCAAGGCGGCCGTGGTCTAGAACGAGGACACGTCCACCCAGAGCCTCGATGATATTGGTATCATGCGTCGCGACCAGCACTGTCGTTCCACGTTGATTGATCTCGGTAAAAAGTTTCAGAATCTCCGCTGACAGCTGAGGGTCCAGATTGCCCGTTGGTTCATCCGCAATAAGAATCTCCGGTTCATTGATGAGAGCTCGGGCTATGGCAACGCGCTGCTTTTCTCCACCCGAAAGATCCGCAGGGAAACTGTACATGCGATGCGCTAGTCCGACCCGCTTGAGCGTTAGGTAGGCGAGACGCTTGCGGTCACGTTGACCCATGCCCAAGATCCGCGGCAGATAGCTGACATTCTCGTAGACCGTTTTCCGGTCGATCAATCGAAATTCCTGGAACACGACACCCACAGTCCTGCGTAAGAAGGGAACTTTCTTACGCGGCAGTGAAGAGACGTTGCGGCCATTTACAACGATCTGCCCCGAGGTCGGTACACTTCCTCGGTAGATCATCTTGAGCAGGGTCGACTTCCCTGCGCCACTGGCGCCCGTGAGGAAGATGAACTCTCCCCGACCGAGTTCGAGGGATATGTCGTCGAGTGCCAGCTGACCTCTTGGGCCCCCTGGATATTGCTTCGTGACGTGAAAAAATTGAATCATCGATCAGAATCTGTATGACTCAGAATGGGTTTTCGTTCGAGTCGGTAGTGCGACCATAGTCTATCCGACCAAAGGCATGCGTGGGCTCGCGATAGAATGGTCTTCGGGTCCGACTCTTCTATGGCGATCGCTCAAATATCTTCGCATCAGCGTTGCGGATTCTGCTGTTGGTCCGACAGTGAAGGGGACACCAAGGTGCGGTTCGTCGGTCGGGGCCCCAAGATGTCGAATAGGCAGGAGGTCTTACGGGCGGTGCATCACCTCGGCTCTAGACTGGTCGTCTCGCAGCTTCAACAGGTTCACTCCAACTCGGTCGTCCAGGCAGTGCCCGGCGATGCCGGTCGCGGCGATGCACTCATCACAGGCGAGTCGTCACTCGCCCTTAGCATTGCGTCGGCCGATTGTGTTCCGGTGCTCTTCGCAAACGGAGAAAGGACGGCTGCCGTTCACGCCGGATGGCGCGGGATAGCTGCCGGAATCGTTCCCGCTGTTGCTCGCCTGCTAGCGAAGAGACAGCAGAGGACAACCGCTTGGATCGGGCCTAGCATCGGCCCGTGCTGCTATGAGGTAGGTGGTGAAGTATCTTCCAGGCTGCATCCCTGGGTCAAACCTGGAAAAACCCATTGCCGGTACGAGGCTGAAACAATCAAGCTGGATCTCGGCAACATCGTAGCCGAACAACTAAAAGTAGCCGGAATTCAAGATATTCGCCGTATCTCCACGTGTACTCAGTGCAACCCCGACCTGCTATGGAGTTATAGAGGAGAAAATCGAAGCCCGGGAGGAAGAAACCTGGCTTTCATCTGGCGCGAATCTTAGACGCAATAGGACAGGACTTCATTGCCGGTGTCTTCGGTTGCGCAGACGCCGCGTGGGATCGATCCCGATGGACTGCAAGAATGAGAGATCGCGCCCGTCTATTCGAAACGAGGGGGCATGGCGACGAACTTCTCGAGGTGAGATCTCGACCGATGCGAAAGGCGGGTGCCTCGACTTGCGGTCAACAACCAGGTGAAGCGACCATCCTTCCGCCCTGATACGTTTCACAGAAGTGCTCAACGAAGCGGACTCAGTCAATGCCTCAGACAGGGCTGTCTTGAGGTCTTGCAGAAGTGCTTGAAGAGTAGAATTCGGGTTCCCCATAAATTTGCCTCGACCTTCACAGTTCTGCGAATCATTATGTTCGGCTTGAATCACACTGTCAAACCAGCTAGCCTGCATTATTCATGAACCGGCGAACAGAGTGCGTTGAGCGCCCGGTTTGTCTCGAACCAAGTGTCTGGCCGACTCGACCAGATCGCCGGGAAACGAGCGACACAGGGGGGCTGGACAGCATGTCGCGAAGCGAGGATCGAGGACGGCCTGGGTTGGCGGGGAATCACCGCCGGATGGAGTCGAACTCATGATGTATGCAAGCTAATCCGCTGCCCGGAAATATGTCTTCCGGAGAGTTGAAGCATTGGTTTCAGAACAGGGGAATCACCGCGCAAACTTGTGTTCCTCTAACCGGCGACGTCTCCCCACGGAGATACTTCAGAGTGGAGACCTCCTCTTCGCAAAGCTACATCTTGGCATACTATCCCTCCGCCATGCGGTCGGTCTGTCTCCTCTACTCTCAGACGACGGCGGTGCTGGAAAACGCGACGATCCGTGTTCCACGGATTTTGGAGCAGGACTGCAACACTGGGCTGATGCTATTGGAAGACGTCGGAAGCACAACTCTCTACGAGTCGGCTTTTCAGCCTTGGAGAAAACTCGCGCACTACTTCGATCAAGCTGTCGTTATACTGCAGCGCATCGGGGAGCTTCCGGTCGAAGCGGTTTCGCCATTGAATGCAGCTCTTGGTCAGCAACGACTGTCCGCTGAGATTGCTCAGACCATGGATCTGTTTCTCGGCTCGGCACTAGAAAGTAAGGATCGAGGATTGGCACGAGAATTCCACCTCCGACTCCAGGAGATCTGCATGGAGCTAGGCCGTGGAGTGCTTGTCCCATGCCATCGAGACTTCATGGCCCGCAACCTCGTTCCGCTGGAGTCACCAAACGAGCTCGCGGTTCTTGATCACCAGGACCTCACAATTGGACCTGCTTTCTACGACTTGGCTTCACTGCTGAATGACAGCCTATTTCCTCCACTACTCTACGAATCTGGTCTTCTTCGGCGTTTGGGCTTCGGATCAAGTGAGCGCACCTGGTACCATCGAGCCGCAGCCCAACGCACCCTCAAAGCCGTGGGAACCTACCACTCATTCGCCGATCGAGGCTTCAAGCAGCATCTGTCTCTGGTACCCAAGACTCTAGGCCGAGCACTTCATCATCTGCTGCAGCTTCCAGAAACGAGCGCACTCTGCCCAAAACTGAAGACCGCCTGGTCACCATTGATTCTAGAGGAAAACGATTAATCTGCTAGAGTGACGACAGCTTGAGAGCGATCGGATCGAAGATTACCCTACGGAGAAGCGACCAGATGCCCGGATTTCAAGAACTACTCGTGATATTTCTCATTGTCTTGGTGATTTTCGGAGCCTCAAAACTGCCTCAGCTCGGGAAGGGCCTCGGAGAGGGCATCAAGAACTTCAAACTGGGCCTCAAGGGTGATGAGACTCGAGAACAGAGCGAGAATAAGAACAACCTAGAACAGTAAACTCTTCGCTCCAGATTCGTTCCATGCCCTCTGATGGTGCACGACGTAGCGGGA
>JAZFTL010000350.1:0-5864 GCA_036446675.1 Thermoanaerobaculia bacterium | reverse complement strand
GTGGCACAGTGGTTCATTCGAATCTGACGGTCGGAGTATCGGTCAGCATGATTGCACCTGAGACCGCTTGACTGGGTCCGGCTAGACCGATCCCAGGACCCGGAGTGTGCAACGATCAGCGTCGACCTCGACCTTGCCACCGAGCGGTAGGGATGCATTCATCGGGTGATGTCCCAGTGGAAAGTTCATGATGACCGGGATATCCAGCGGTTCAAAGTACTGCCGTAATACTCCGTCCACTGAAAAACGGGGGTCTTCAGTGGACTGATCTTCTCGCGAGAAATTGCGCGTAAACTGCCCCAGCACCGCCCCTCGCAACTGCTGTAGTTTACCGGCCAACAGAAGTTGCCGCAGCATGCGATCGATACGATAAGGCGCTTCGCGGGTATCTTCAATTAACAATATCGCGTCCTTGGTCGGCACTGAGTAGGGCGTACCTTCGAGTGCGGAGAGCAGCGAGAGGTTCCCACCAACCAACCGGCCCCGAGCCCGTCCTCTGCCGAGACAGACCGGCACCGGAACGCCCTCGGATATCTCGATCTCGTATCCCCGCCGCACCGATGCCGAACTCCCTTCGAGAAGCTCGAAGAAATAGCGCTTTGTAAACGGGGAAAGACCCTCTTGCCCTCCCAAGCCCCACATCGGGGACGGGGTGTGATAGGTGATGAGACCTGCCTTACCATTCAACGCAAGATGGAGGCCGGTGATATCGCTGAACCCGATGACAATCTTGGGATTCTTACGAATCTCCTTGTAATCGAGAAGATCTAGGATTCGCATCGTTCCGTAGCCACCCGTACCGGGAAAAATCGCTTTGACCTCGGGATCCAAGAATGCCTCCATCAGCTCGTCCGCCCGCCGCTCGTCCGAGCCTGCCAAGTACCCTTCCTGGGTGAACAGATCGTCTCGCATCTTGACCCGATAGCCGCGCTTTTCGAGGCGGCTCTTTGCCAGCATCATCTTGGCTTCGTCCAGGTCGCCGGCAGGAGCCACGAACATGATCAGATCGCCCAGCTGCAGGGGGTTCGGCCGCGACATGGAAGACCTGCAGCCAACATTCAGCAAGGCAGGGAGGAGTACTCCGAGGAACACTAGAGTCCGCTGGAGGGCTATGGTCTCCAAGGGAAGCAACTCAAGTCAAGAGATCGTCGACTTCGATTGTGTCGATGCATTCTAACTTCTGGGACATGCTTGGCGAATTCCACCGCACCGCCGGCAGGTTCAGTCGCCACCTCTTCAATGCTCAGAAGGTATGCTCCAGCGCAAACCCGGAAAGCGGCTGTATCCTCGGTCACTCGTGATCCACTCGCAACCCGCCTCTATGGCCAGAGCCGCATGATAAGCATCCGGGATCAGGTTTCCTTTAGCGTTCACTGAGCGTGCAAGATTGGTGAAAATCTTCCAATGCCTATCTCCGGAACTCACGATCTTGCAATTGGGTCGATCTAAAATGGCATCTACGAAGCTCAACGCGTCTGCCAAGGAAGTGGGCGGACTGAAGATTCTCGGGTGTGTTACGACCCGCACGAACCCGCTTAGAACCAATTCCGAAACGGCGTAGTTCTCGTCTGAATTGATCAGGCCCTCCAACCACCGCAGGTAGAACTGGTGCTCCTCCACATCCTCGCGGTGCGCGTTTACCAGGATATTGACGTCACAAAGCAGCATCAGCCGTTCTGCATCAACTCCAGGAGGGCGGCACTATCGTCTAAGTCGACGCCAGGTCGAATTCCGTCACCGTCAACCGTAGGCAACACTACCGGGGCAACCTTGTGCCCGGCAGGGCGTGACAAAAGCTTTTCACGCAGTGATTCTTCAACAATACGCGTAAATGTCTTACCCTTTTCAAGCGCATACTTTCGTGCAATTTCGTGCAGTTCGTCGTCAAGTCGAATCGTCGTCCTCATCTTCTTATCTCCATCGCACATCAGTATGTCACCTGACTACATACTAGCATCATTCTTCGATACTGCATCGATAGGACTGTGAGGGCAAGACGCGCCGCAAATAGCATCTTGCCTCAACAGTCGAAGTGTCGAAACTTGCCGGAGACAGCTCGATTGATCTGCAACGGCCTATAAGTCATCAGAAACGGAGCTCCACGAAGTATTTGACTCCGGGGTCTCCCCGGACTCCTCAACCGAAGAACATGTAGCTCACGAAGATTGCCGCGGTTACCCCGGCAACATCTGCGGCAAGACCGCAAGCCACCGCATGTCGAGATCTTCGAATTCCCACCGAACCGAAGTAGACCGCGAGGACATAAAAAGTCGTCTCCGTGCTGCCCTGAATAACACTGACTAGACGACCCGCAAACGAATCGGGACCGTGAGACTTCATCGTCTCGAGCATCAGCCCACGCGCCCCACTCCCGGACAGCGGGCGCATCAATGCGGTAGGCAACCCATCTACCCACCGGGTATCGAATCCTCCCTGTTCCACCCCCCAGCGGACCGCGCTGAGAAGGAAATCGAGGGCGCCGCTCGCCCGAAAAACGCCGATCGCCACCAGCATCGCCACGAGGTATGGAATGATTCCGATGGCAACCTGAAATCCATCCCTAGCGCCCTCTACAAACGTCTCATAGACCGGGAGGCCACGGTAAGCGGCGAGACCCAAGAAACTGATGATCACGCCAAATATAGCCAGATTCGAAATGATCGAAGACTGTGCCTGCATTGCTTCCCGATCGAGTCGCGAAAAATAAACCACCATTCCCGCGACCAAGGCTGTCATCCCGCCCAGGTAGGCGACGACGACTGGATCTAAGATCTTCAACTTCTGTACAACGGCAGTGACCAGCAGTCCTACCATCGTGCTACAGAATGTAGCGATGAGCGTAGGAATAAAGATGTCGGTAGGGTCGGTCGCCCCCATCTGTGCCCGATAGACGAATACAGTTGTGGGAATGAGACTTATCGCAGAGGTATTCAAGACTAAAAATAGAATCTGATCGTCGGTGGCTCGGTCGGGGGTCTCGTTCAACGTCTGCAGCTCCTTCATCGCCTTCAAACCCAACGGAGTCGCCGCGTTGTCCAAGCCCAGCATGTTGGCCGCCATGTTCATGACCATGCTTCCCATCGCCGGGTGCCCGGTGGGTATCCCGGGGAAAAGGCGCCTCAGGAGCGGACCAAAGGCTCGCGCTAGAAAGTCGACGGCTCCACCCTTCTCACCCAAACGCATCACTCCCAGCCAGAGGCACATGACTCCGGTCAGACCTAGGGCGATCTCGAAACCCGTCTTGGACATCTCGAAAGCGGCCCGCACCATGTCTGCCCAGACGGTTGCTTCACCCTGCAGCCCCCATCGCAGCAGCGCGGCAAGGAAAGAGACGAAGAAGAAGCCTCCCCAGATTTTATTCAGCATGGAGACTCATGGCACCGACCTGACTGGAGGATGGTTCATCTTAGGGATCACCCGTTTAGAATCGCCAATGCATTTAGCACTTGAACGGCGACGCCGTAAACCAGGCAGTTCTCATCCACATCAAAGCGTTCGTTGTGAATCGGGTGAACGATTCCCTTGGCGTCATTTCCCGTTCCTAGGGTAAAAAAAGCACCAGGAACCTGGCTCAGATAGTAAGCAAAGTCCTCGACACCCATATTCGGTCGCTCGATTTTTACTACGTTGTCCGCCCCAACCAATCGGGTAGCATTCGACCGCACGGTATCAACCATTGCATCGTTGTTGATCAGAGCATCATAACCCGCCTCGACTTCCAGTTCCGCCCTACCCCCAAGGGCACCGGCGATCTCTTCGGAGATCTCCCTCACCCGTCGTAGGACAACTGCTCGAATCGCCGGATCAAGGGTACGCACGGTTCCCAGCAACTCGACCTCATCTGCCATGATGTTGGCCTGCGTCCCACCTCGAATGACTCCGAACGACACTACGGCGCTCTCTCGGGCATCTAGATTTCGACTCACAATCGTCTGTAATGCCGAGATCACTTGGGCAGCCATCACAATCGCATCGACCCCACCAGCGGGATAGGCAGCGTGGCCCGAGCTCCCGTGAATTCTCAGCTTCAAGGAGTCTGAGGACGCGTTTCGTTGTCCGTAGCGCACTCCGAACTTTCCCACCTCGATCTCCGGGTCAACGTGCAATCCAAAAATCGCCGCCACCGGAGGATCCTTGAGAACGCCCGCTTCGATCAACAGCTTGGCCCCCCCGACCGTCTCTTCGGCCGGTTGAAAGACCAGCTTGACCATCCCTTGCAGCTGTTCTCTGAGACCGAAGAGGATTCTCGCTGCCCCTAAGAGAACTGACGTGTGAACATCATGCCCACAGGCGTGCATCTTTCCTGAGTTCTCAGATCTGTAGTCGACCTCTTTGGCGTCTTGAATCGGCAGGGCATCGATATCCGCTCGGAGCGCCACGGCTGGACCGTCCTCGGTACCCTGAACAATACCGAGCACTCCCGTCCCCGCCAGCCCATCGACGTGATCAATGCCGATCTCATCGAGATACTCACCAATGCGGCGACAGGTCCGGAACTCCTCTAATCCCAGCTCAGGATGCCGATGTAGATCGCGGCGAATATCGATGGTCCACGGCAGAATCTCGCGCGCAGCAGTCAGAATTCCGGATGCAGATAGAGCGCTTGATTCGGGCTTCCCAGCGCTTGTAGTGCCCATACGTGTAGAGGACTTCGTATTCCGTTTGGATGAGGCGGATCCAACTGCTTTTGCTGCCTGAAGATCCACTCAAATAGTGTCGAACTCGACCGAAAGTATAACATGGGGCAGGGGACCTCTTCGTCGTGTATGCTGTCCTCGCTGGAAGACTTCGCAGGCCTTTTCATTCGATCAGACCGAGTCTCGTCAAAGTCTTCAGATCACCCCGACCTCCCTCTCGTGGAGACGCTTTTCGATGAAGAATCGCGACCTCGATCAACTCGCTACAGAGCAACGACATCCGCACAGCTCCGACCTTGACACCCTCTCTTCTGAAGAGTCCGTGCGCTTGCTCTTGGAGGAAGATCGCTTAGGTTTGGAGAGTGCGCTCAAGCAGAGCGAAAGCATCACCAAGGCGGCGATGTGGATCTGTCAAACGTTGGAGAGCGGAGGTAATGTAGCCTTCGCGGGAGCCGGAACCAGCGGTAGGTTGGGCGTCATCGAGGCCGCAGAGTGTCCGCCGACCTTTGGCACTGAGCCGCATCGGATCCAAGCCTGGATTGCCGGAGGCAGCGATGCCGTATTCGCGGCTCGGGAGGGTGCTGAGGACGACGCCGACATGGGCGCTCAGGCAGCTGCCGGCCTGCGGCCCGGTGACCTGCTTGTCGGAATCTCGGCGAGTTCCGTGACCCCTTGGGTTCGCGGAGCCCTGGAGCAGGCCGGAGGCTTAGGTGCGAGGACGATACTGCTGACCTGCGCCTCTTCTACAGGACTGGAGAGCTCGGCCGATCTCGTCATCGGCCTCGAGACCGGACCTGAAATTCTAACCGGGTCGACCCGTCTAAAGGCGGGCTCCGCAACCAAGGCGGTTCTAAACGCAATGACGACCACTGCGATGGTGAGACTCGGTAAGGTCTATCAGAATCTGATGGTCGACCTACGACCGGGCTCCGAGAAGCTCAAACAGCGGGCGGTGCGAATCGTCGCACAAGCAGCGAACATTTCCATGGAAGCAGCCAAAAGACTCCACGACGCGGCTGGAGGAGATGTCAAGACAGCAATCGTCATGGGATGCAATCAGGTCACTGCAGAACAAGCCCGTCAAAGTTTAGATAGGGCCGCGGGTCGCGTCCGAGCCGCTCTCGAGGACCGTGGTGAACGATAGTCCGCCGCTCTCGAGTTCGATGCTCGAGAGTGTAACCGGTTGTCGACCCTCCGGTGCCGAATCTCGCACCACGACCACCTGCT
>JAZFTL010000349.1:0-2429 GCA_036446675.1 Thermoanaerobaculia bacterium | reverse complement strand
TGAAGACCGTAGGGCCGGCGATCAGTTTCTTCACTTCCCTTTGGCTCTTATTGCAAAAAGAGCATCGCAGTGCCTCGTCACCAGCCTCTTTCTTCGGCATTGATCCTCCGCTTCATTTGTTCGGCAATTGACTACTTCTATTCCGAGATACGGTCCCGCGAGATGATTCGATTCAAAGGGCTCAGCTCGGACGCTCCGGAAGTTGGAGCAAGCTCAGCCGTTATCATAGCAGATTTCATCCAACCGCTTTCCGATTCATGACCCGATCGGCCAGTCCGTACTCGACCGCTTCTTCGGCCGACAGAATCTTGTCGCGCTCTGTGTCGTTATGAATCTCAAGCTGGGACTTACCGGTATGGGTAGCCAGGATCTCATCCATCTTCTCTCTCATCCGGAGCAAGTCCTTGGCGTGAATGTCGATGTCGGTCTGCTGGCCTTGCAGCCCGTAGAGGAGGGGCTGATGAATTAGAATACGACTGTTGGGAAGCGCCGCCCGCTTACCCGAGGCTCCTCCGGCGAGAAGCATCGCGGCCATCGATGCGGCCTGGCCGACACATAGAGTAGCGACGTCAGGCTTGATGTACTGCATTGTGTCATAGATCGCCAATCCTGCAGTAATCGAGCCCCCTGGAGAATTGATATACAGGGAGATATCTTTCTCAGGATTCTCAGCTTCCAGGAATAACATCTGGGCGATTACCAAATTAGACACGTCATCGTCTATTGATCGCCCCAGAAAAATAATATTGTCTTTCAGCAAGCGAGAGTAAATATCATAGGCCCGCTCGCCTCGGTTGGTCTGTTCGACTACCATCGGAATCAGCATGTGTGCCCTCTTATCTTTAAAAAACCCTTTCAGGAATAACCGTTCTTGGACCGCTAAGAGTCTACCGGTTCGACCGGATCGCTCTGATCGCCTGGATCGACCTCCTGGGGAGCGCTCTCATCAAGTAGTTCGGAAATTACTTTCTGGCGGACGAGTTGAAGTCGTAAGTCGATGAGTTTGTCGGCCTTATCGAGTTCCTGGCGCATCACGATCGGAGTCTTCCCCTGAGACGCTGCAATATGGGCCAAGGCTGTCTCGAACTCGGCCTCGCTGATCTCTAGATTCATCTCTTCGGCGACCGCGTCGAGTACGAGTCTCGCATGAACGCGACGCTCGGCTTGCGGTTTCGCCTCTTCCCCGAGCCGATTCCAATCGATCTTCTCGGCGCTCAAGTCAGCCCCACGAGCGGCCAGCTCTTCAGAGTATTCTCGAAGCAAGAACTCGATTTCTCTACGCACCACGCCTTCGGGAAGACCAAACGAGTGTCGGTCTCTTAATTGGTCGAGCAAGGCACGCTCTCTGAGGTGTCGACGATTCTGTTCTTTCGCGGCGTGGACTCTGGCGCGAACATCCGACCGAAAATTCTCAAAGCTCTCGAATTTACCAACGCGCGCAGCGAAGGCATCATCCAAGTTCGCCAAGACCCGTTCCCTCACTACAGTTATTTCTAGGCTGAACCGCTTTTTCACCGGTGGATCACCCTCCGGTTCTGTCCTTTCAAAATCTGCCTTCTGGCCCGCCGACTTCCCCATGACAGCAAGCGAGAGTTCCTCCCAGACGCTTTCGTCTCCGACTTCGAATTCCACCGATTGAGCCTTTGGCGGATCCTGCCCATGGGGCAACGCATCGGACTCCGGGCTCGACAGGGTTCCGGCCACCAGGTCCCCTCGTTCGGCCGGCCGCTCAACTTCAACGCGAGTCGCCACTCTGCTGCGAATATCTTCAATCGCATCTGCGACCTCATCGTCGGTGGGATCGGTTTCGTGATCAGGCAAGTCGAAGGCCGTGAGATCGATCGGATCTATGTCAGGTCGAATCTCGACCGTCGCCACGAACTTCAGGTCGGTCCCTGCATCATAGTCCACACTCTCCACCTGTGGAGGCAAGAGAGCTTTGATCTCACTCTCGGCTTGAGCTTGGTGCCAGTATCGCGGCACCAGACGCTCTATTACGTCCTGCTTGATATCTTCGCCGAATCGTTGGCGAACAATATGAAGCGGAACTTTCCCCTTTCGAAAGCCCGGTATTCGAGCCCGAGAGCGATACTCGTTCTCGACTCGACTCACTTCAGCCTCGACTGCCGGAGCGGGCACCGCCACTGTCAGCTTCTTGCGGCAGATCCCCGCCTCTTCGATCGATTCGACTACACTCATCTTGGATTCAATTGCCTTCTGATTGACCTCTCTGGTCGGACACTGAACATTGTAACCGGTGTTGGTGCGAAAGGGGGGACTCGAACCCCCACCCCTATTTGGGACTAGATCCTAAATCTAGCGCGTCTACCAAATTCCGCCACTTTCGCTCGAGTGTCGCTGAATCGACGGTCTGAAAATTCGGATTTGGTGAGCCGCCAGGGAATCGAACCCCGAACCCGCAGATTAAG
>JAZFTL010000348.1:0-7993 GCA_036446675.1 Thermoanaerobaculia bacterium | reverse complement strand
GCAGGAGTGGCACAACGAATGGTCGGCCGTCCTTCTTGTGGGTGTAGAACACCTCCAGGTAGCCGCTGTCGTTGTCGTTGCTACCAATTCCTACGAAGTCCTCCTCGGCGCTCATCCACATGCCGAGCAGGTTGAAGTCGTTGAAAGTGCAATTCCAATCGACTCCCACACGGGTGAGGCCAACGGCACCGTGATCCCGTTCACCGTCGTAATAGAAGGCGCCGATCATCGCATTTGGGTTGATGTCGAAAGCGACTCGACCGAGGATGTCGTTGGGGTCTTCCCCTTCGGGATTAGAGTTTCCGGCGCTATAGCTCAGCATATAAAAGGCCTTGTTCTGCCGGCCGTAGAAAGCGATGTACTGGGCGGATTTGCGAAAGCGAGCGTTGACGCTCTTGCCGACATCCAGAGGGATCTTGTGAGACACCGTAAGGCGTTGGCCGCCGTCTGCGAGGGAGTTGTACGGATCGGGATTGAAAATCGAACCGGTTCCGAATTCGAAGTTGGCAGCACGACTCTGATGCCAACCAAAACTTCCGCCCATTGCGGTCTCGAAGTTCTCCTCGTCTTCTCCCTCGAGTTCGAAGAACCATGATCCCTTCTTCCAGAAATTGCCGGCGGAAAAGATCTCGAATTCATGGATGGGACGAATTTTCGTGTCACTACCCTCCTTGTCATCGATGATGTAGCCCTTAATGCGGCCGGCGATGGGGTAGGCCTTGTCGAAGATCAAGCTGCCGGAGATCTTCTGGTTGCCGGGCTGCGCGTCGAAATCAATCTCACCGTCCTCGTCGGGGAAGACGTAGCCGGTCTCTTTGAATGTTCTGCCGGTGGAGTTCAGGTAACCCCAGGCGCTGTGACAGCTCGAGCACGCGAGGTTGTTCTTGCGGGCGAAGGCCGGTATAGCCCACGCAGATGGGGTGCTCACTCCTATTGCTAGGAGCACTATAGCCACGGTAATGAAAATTGAGGTTCGTCTCATTCTTAGTCTCCTTCTTTGTCTGATTGAGTGAACTGGCGGATAAAGAACGCCACGTCGAGTATCTCTTCTTCGATAAGGGCGTCTTCCCAGGCGGTCATCTGCTCGGAGAGTCCGACGGGGGCACCCCCTTCTTTGATTCCTAGATAGATTTCCCAGTCGCTTCGGTTCAGCATCACCTCCTTGTCGGTGAAGTTCCTGGGTTTCATTTCCAGGTCTTTGGCCATCGTGCCCTGGCCGTCCCCTCGTTTGCCGTGGCACTTCTGGCAGTACTGCTTGTAAATGATCTTGCCGTTGTCGAGGTCTCCGGATAGTTCCCAGCCTTCCGGTGCCGGCCTCGACGCCTGCCGATCGGTAACACCTGCTATTGCAATCGACCCGAAGGTGACCGGCAACATGAGTGAGAACGTGATCAGCACCTCGAGTTTTGACGGCCAATAGTGATCGTTCATAGTTCAACCTCCTCGGTTGGAGTTATTCCGCGCACTCAGGGAAGCGGTTGCGATGGTGCTCCCGGGCTCAGCGAGTGAGAGGATGTAGTCAGCCAGATCGAAAGCGTCCTGGATACCGACGGGGAGATCAGAGCGCTCTCCCCACGCTTGCATGGCGGTGCCTTTGCGGCCTTCCAGGATCGTCATGATGAGGAAGGGGCGTGGTGCGAGGTCGAGGAAGTCGCGGTTGGCTAGTGCCGGGCCCGTTTTGCCGCGGCCGTCGTCGCCGTGGCATTCGCTGCAGCGCGCCGAATAGAGTTCACGTCCGCGAGCGACCGCATCAGGTTGCGGAGGGGATGGCGCGGCAGGCTCGACGTAGCCCGACCAGGTGCGGATGAAATCCAGCACAGCATCGAGATCGTCGTCTGAGAGAGTGCCGATGGTGGCTCTCGCCACCTCACGCTGATGGGCTCGGGTGCGAGCACCCAGATACTCGTCGGTCGCCCATTGGAGATAGGGGCCTGAATTGAGCATCGGCCCGCTCGCACTTCCCTCGCCATAACCGCCATGGCATGAAAGGCACTTCGCGCCCCAGACCCCAGTTCCCAGATGAGAGTGCCGCCCATCGTGAGATGTTGTGTCGGTCGGCCCGGAGGCAGGCTTCAGGAAGGGCCTCAAGAAGGCTAAGAGGTCGCGCCGATCAGAGGACTTGAGGAATGCGAATGAAGGCATGCCCTCTTCTACCCAGCCACGCATGATCGCGCCGTAGAGAGTCTCTTCGGAGAAGTGTTCGAGAGCACCGGGTGCGAGAAGGTCGCTGCCGAATCTGATCGGTTCCTGCCGGCTCCTGTCGTTGACATGGCATGAGACGCAGCGTCGATCGAACACTTCGCGGCCGCTGTCTGGATCTCCGGAACCGCGGGCATCCTCGAAGGACTTGACGCGGAAGCCTCGGCTCATGAGGTAGTCGACAATGCGCTCCACCTCGTCCGCCCCGAGGCCCCCATCGTCAGGGCCCCAGGCCGGCATGTAACGTCCCCTGCGACCACGCAGGATGGAACTGCGAAGGTAGCGTGGTGTGACCGTTGCCAGATAGCCGCGGGATCCGATCATCGGTGCTAACAGATCCAAGGTGTCCAGTTCCTTACCGGTAGCGCGGAACCCGTGGCAGGCACTGCAAAACGTCACGTACAGTCCGCGGCCGGTGGTGGGGAAATCTCGGCCCAGACCATAGATGACCCTGGCGCGATCTGGTGGCGTGAAGGGAGTTGGGAGATCGTCTTTGCGTAGCGACAGGAGATAGGTCGTGAGATCGTCCAAATCGGTCTCGAGTTCAAGCTCCTCGGTGTCGATCGGCGGCATGCGGGACGTTGGATCGAGCGCCTGTGGTTTACTCAAATGCTCGAATAGCCACTGGGGCAGTGTTCTGGAGTCGGAGTCCTTGCCACCGATGTCGCGGACATCCTTGTCTCCGACGCCGGTGAGGTCGGGTCCGACATCGCCGCCAACCTCTCCCCGGCGATGACAGCCGAGACAGCCGAGCTGATGGAAGACCATCTTGCCGCGGGCCAGATGTGGAGCTCCGACCTTGGTAGTCAGCCAGGCATCGAGGATCGCCAGCTCATCGTCGTCCGCGGCTTCCAGGGCTGCGGTGTAGTCGTTAGCTGGAATGAGCCCACGGTGATCAAGCACCCAGCCTTTGGGTACTCCGCGCAATCCGATGCCGTCGAGAGAACCGGCGGGCCGATCAGGATCGGAGTGACAGCTCAGGCAGCCATATTCCTCGACGAGGTCCGGCGCCTCTTCGACGTCCTCGGGAAGTGGCAGTACGAGTCCGGAGTGACAGGTGCCGCATCCGGCCTCGATGCGCTCGAGGCCGAATATCGGATGGGGCCAGGTGCCGAGAATGCCGTGGGCATCGTCAGCGACAGTGGCCCAGCCCTGTCCGGCATGGCAGTAGGTGCAGCCGAAGACTTCCGGAATATGAGGAATCGGCGGATGGGGTCCGAAGGGTGGGTAGTTTTCGAGCGCCGGTTCGCCGACCGCTCCCAAATGGCAGGTGCCACAACGGTCGGCTTTCTCAGCCGCAGGCAGCCATATCTGGTGGACATCTACTTTCCGGCTTGCGAGACCGTAAGTGGTGGCGAGAGCGTTGTACTCAGCTTGGATCCGGCGCCAGGGTTGTAGAAGCTCTTTCATCGGTGCCCAAGCGAGGATGCCGAGCAGCGCCAGCGTCGAGACCGCGGCTGCCCAGCGCCAGCGCCGCAGCGATCGCGAGGCCCAGTGACTCTGCGAGTGATCGACTCGAGTGTCGCCACTCTTAGCCATAGATACCCACCTCCCAGGGCAACACAAAGCTCCATCCGGGTCCGCGAAAGTAGACACCGATTACGGTCAGCACCGCCCAGGAGAGAACGAACCAGGTGAACACCCAGAAGGGAAGACTGCGAGTTGCGATCCACGCCCCGGCCCCGCGGGCGCGGCCCAGAACCAGAGGCATCGCCATCGTCAACAATAGGGCTGCGGTGGAACCGATGAGGGGCCAGACCGCTCCGGCGGCCGAGGAGACCAGGAAGATGCCGATCGCCGCTACGCCAAAGCCCCAGAAACCGGCCAGGTGGGCGCCGAACCCTGTACCGGTAAGGAATGGCTTACGCTCCAGGTTGATGTCGAAGTAAGGGATGACCAGCAGCGCCAGGATGGCGAGACCCGGCAGCACGATTCCCGAGACCAGCGGTGGATAGTAGTGCAACAGTTCTTGAACCCCGAGGAAGTACCATGGAGCCTTCGAGGGATTTGGTGTCCTGGCGGGGTCTGCCAGGTCGAGGAGTGGCGCGTCTACCAGATAACTCACGATCGCGAGCAGCGCTACTAGAATAGACACTGCGGTGACTTCGCGCACCAGCAGATGAGGCATCGTCGTGAGCCAGTCGTCGCCGGTTGTGTCGAGTAGCGGATGTGCACTGTTTTCGTCGATCACAGTCAACCGCACCGAAGTTGGCTCCGGAACGACACCCATTTCCAGGCGGAAGTTCGGATCGAGTTCCTTCACCACAGTGCCGCACCCTTGATGGTGGACTGTTCGTCGTTGGAGGTCTGGGGAGCTTGGCCTTCGGGCGGCAGGTAGATACCGCCGTCCTTGCGTACTCGCCAGACGTGAAGACCGATGCCCACCGTCAGGACCAGCGGCAGGAACACGCAGTGGAGAACATAGAAGCGCAGGAGGGCGTTGGGTCCCACTTCACGTCCTCCCAGCAACAGGAACTGCAGGTCATCTCCGATCCAGGGGATCGCCTTCATCATGTTGGTGCCGACGGTGACACCCCAGAAAGAGAGCTGATCCCAAGGCAGCAGGTAGCCGGTATACGAGAGCAGCAGGGTGATCAGGAACAGGTTGACTCCGACTACCCAGTTGAACTCGCGTGGCGGCCGGTAGGCCCCAGCGTAGAACACTCTCAGCATGTGAAGAAACGCCAGGGCAACCATGGCGTGAGCTCCCCATCGATGCATATTTCGGATAAAGCTCCCCATGGGAATGACATAGGCGAGGTCTTTCATGTCGGCATAGGCGCGCGGCACCGAAGGGTGGTAATAGAGCATTAGCAGCACGCCGGAGAGAACCAGCAGGAAATACGTTGCGGCAGTCAATCCACCGAGGTAGAAAGTGCGTTTGAAGGCCATCGCACGGCGCCGGACCTTGACCGAATGGAAGTGCAGGAAAAAGTTCATGAACACGCTGAGTGACCGATTGCGCGGTGTATCTTGAAAGGAGTGGCGAAAAATGCTGCGATAGATCCTCCCGAAGAATCCTTGCGGGCGCTCGCTGGACGGTACTCGAGTCACTGGAGTCGCGGGAGTCACGGGAGCCGCGCTGTCTTCGTCAGACCGGTACACGGTGATCCTTCTCCTCTTCCAGGGCTTGATCGACCCACAGCGACTCGTCGCGGCGCTCCACCCGAAAGTGAGTGAGGGCTTGCGGTGCCGGCCCCTTGATGACGGAACCGTCCAGGGAGAATTCGCTGCCGTGACAGGGACAGAAGAACCCGTCCTCGCCGGCGTTAGGGCGTGTTAGGCAGCCGAGGTGGGGGCACACCGCCGACTGTGCGAAAACACCTTTGTCGTCTTTGACGATGTACATAGCTCGATCCCGCAAGAAGACGATGCGTTTGCGAGCCAGGTCTCCCAGGCGCCCGGCGCGAAAGCGCGAGGGCAACTCGAAGAGCACGCTCGGCCAGAGGAAGCGAATACAGATCGCCAGACTGCCGAGGGTCGCCGTGCCCAAGGACCCCAAAGTAATCGCGGTCAGAAATCGTCGTCGCGTCGTCGACTTTGGAGAGTCGGAGACGGCCAGATCGTCGAGAAGTCGCATGTATTCCTCCTTCCGTTTCTCAGATCACGTGATCGGCCAGGTGCAAGATGTTGAATTCGTCGGTTCGGTAAAAACCTTCCATACGGATGCAATTCACCGGACAGCGGCGGGCACAGAGACCGCACCGGATGCAAGCGCTCTCATCTTTGATCAAGGCGACTCCCGCCGGACTCGAGAAGGCATCGGCCCCGGCCCGATTGGGAAGCCGCCAGACAGAGCGATCCGCGTCCTCCGCTTCGCTGATTCGGTCAACGCTGATCAGGTCGATACATCCTTCGGGGCAGACGTCTACGCAACCCCTGCATTGAATGCATTCGGAAGCTTCGGCGCGGCGGGAGTCGAATTCGGTGTTGATCCAACAGTGGAGACAGCGCGCCCCCTCGCGACGCGCTTGAGCTTCGTCATAACCGATCTCGACCGGATGAAAGGTCAATCTTTCGGCGCCCTCCACGGTCGGTATCCGATTTCGCTCGAGCCGTTCGTAGTCGCCGCGGGCGAACGGATGATCGTAGCCGTAGGCCGCGAACCGATAGAGCAGATGTTCCGGCGGCGAATCCGTTCGTCCGGTGAGATAAGTGTCGATGGAGCGGGCTGCTCGGCGCCCGTCGGCGACCGCTTCAATGGCGATGCGCGGGCCGAAGACGACGTCGCCGCCGGCGAAGACGCCCTCTCTGCTGGTGGCGAGGGTTTCGCGGTCGACCACGATCGTCTCGCGGGCAGAGGTCGAGACAGCTGCTTTGTCAGTGAGGAATGAGAGGTCGGCCACCTGACCGGTGGCGAAAACCACCGTGTCGCAAGCCAGTCGGGCCTCGGTATTGGGGACCGTTTCAGGGGCGAAGCGTCCGCGCTCGTCAAAGACACGGGCGACCTCGAGAGTGACAAGCTCTTCGATGACGCCATCGCGCCCAATGATTTCCTTCGCTGCGACGCGGTGCAGGACCTCGACCCTCTCCTGGGAGGCCTCCACAATCTCTTCAGGGTCGGCGGGAAGTTCCTCGGGGCTCTCAAGGGCCAACATCGTGACCTTTCGGCGCAGCAGGCGTCCGGCGACCACCGCTACGTCGACGGCCAAGTTGTGGTGAAGCTCGTCGGGCCGCGAGGTACCGCCGTAGCGCCGGGCGGTGCGGGCGACATCGAAGGCAACGTTGCCGCCGCCGACAACGATAACTTTCTCTCCGACCTCCATGGGAAATCCGAGATTGACGGAGGCGAGGAATTCCACGGCGTCGTACACCATGGGGAGATCGCTCCCTGGTACTGGAGGCCGGCGTCCCTTGCCGCACCCGGCGGCGACGAAGACCGCGTCGTGCTCCTGGCACAGCTCGTCGAAGGTAAGATCGCGGCCAATCCGGGTTCCAAAGCGGATGTCGACCCCCAGCCAACGGATGAATTCAATCTCCGACTGGAGGACTTCACGGGGCAGGCGGTACTCGGGTATGCCGAGGCGGAGCATACCGCCCGCTACCGAAGAGGCCTCGAAGATGGTGACCTCATGTCCCATCAACGTCAGGTCGTGGGCACAGGTGAGACCCGCGGGTCCGGCTCCGAGAATTCCGATTTTCTTGGGGTCCTGAGCAGGGGGACGTGGTCGCTCGACGCAGTCGAAAATCTCCTCAAAACTCGTCGAGCTTTCGGGTCCGAATTTCTCGGTAACGAAGCGCTTGAGGGCACGAATGGCGATGGGGGAGTCGATATTTCCTCGGCGGCAGGCCGCTTCACAGGGGTGGGCACAGATCATTCCGCATATGGAGGCGAAAGGGTTTGGGCGACGGGCCAGCCTGTAGGCCTGGCGATACTCACCGCGGGCGATCAAGGTGACATAGCCGCCGGCGTTGGTTCCAACTGGGCAGGCGGCGCGACACGGGAAGTTTTTTTGTAACCATTCGGTCGATCGGTATTCCGTTTTGGGAGCTTCCTGAGGTTCTGTATGCAGCGGCGCGAGTGCAGTATTTTTCATCATCGCTCCCACCGTATCTACTTACATAGCAAGGGTCATGCCCACTTAGAGTGGAGTTGTAAAGTATTGAAAACAAACAAGCTAGGTCGCATGTATTGAAGCAATGGAGGGAGTGTGGTGCGTAAGTATCCGGGTCACTTGGAAACATAGGATTCAACATGTACCGCCTTTTCGGGTAGGGAAGGCACCCCGCCTGTTCGTGCCTTGCACAGCTGGTCACTTTCGCAGATCCTGACAGTGATGATAGGCATATCAAA
>JAZFTL010000347.1:0-4039 GCA_036446675.1 Thermoanaerobaculia bacterium | reverse complement strand
TCGACAGCGCATTAGAGAGGCTGGAACGGGCCTATGACCAGCCCGATACTAGCCTAGCGGATCTGGGCATCTCGCGCTTTCGCAGCCTCCATGACGATCCGCGCTGGAAAGCCTTTCTCAAGTAGATGAAGCTGGACGGGTGAGCAAGCGGGAAGCTCTTGGGCTTGTGTAGGGCTGTTCTCGTAGAGTTAGGCTCAACTGCGACAGTCTTACGGTGGACTCAACTTATAGGGGACCGGGGGACCGGGATACCGCGTTCCTAGACACTCGAAAATCGTCCTTCTAAGCGCCGAACCGAATCCATCGACTGACACTGCTCCTTCCAGCGGTTCAGCGCTCACCGCACGAAAATTGCACGAAACGAAAAGTACCGCGAGTTAACAGAAACGCTGCAAATTACTGTAAAGAATAGCTTTAAGCGCGAAAAATGGAGCCGACGAGCGGAATTGAACCGCTGACCTGCTGATTACGAATCTGCTTAACCGGATTTCAGGTAAGTCCTGTGTATTCAATAGTTACGGCTCAAGTTGCTGAAGAATAACAACTTTAGAGTGGATATTTGATTACTGCGCTTTACCGTGATTGCTGTTGTTTACTGTATTTTGTTAATCGAGAGTGCACGAAATTTGCACGAAATTCTCTCTTCAGGAAGAAGGCTGGCGAAGGGGAGGTTAAGCGGCATGAACGCATTGGTGGATTACTGAACTACTACCATCGCGAGGCAGGATGAGCGCTCGTCCATTATTTGCACCCTACGGGCTTCGAGGCTGGATGGAATACACGGTATGGACAGTCCTAAGTTTCGGATCTTATTGACCGTATGTTTTCTGTTAGAGTTGCGCTTCTTACCACTAAAAGAGGAGAGGCGCTCTAGGGGTTCGGAGAGGTCCGGCTTTGCTCCGCCAACGCGACTGCACGTTTTTGCTTCAGATGCTATGACTCATGACTGAACCAACCCCAGACCGCTTCATTGGCAAGATTTTTGCGCGGTACCGGGTTCTCACGAAGCTCGGCGGTGGTGGTATGGGCGTCGTCTACGAGGCCGAGGATCTCGAGCTCAGGCGTCGAGTTGCGATCAAGTTTCTGCCCGAAGAGGTGGCACAGAAGGTCAACGCCCTGGAGCGTTTCAAACGGGAGGCGCGGGCGGCGTCAGCGCTCAATCATCCACACATTTGTACGATCCACGACGTTGGCTCCCACGACGGTCAGCCGTACTTGGTGATGGAGCGGCTCGTAGGTCGGACGCTGAAGCATGCGATCGGCGGGCACGGACTTCCGGTCGAGCAGGTGGCCCGACTCGGCTGGCAGATTGCGGACGCGCTAGCTGCCGCGCACCGGGCAGGGATCGTCCACCGGGACATCAAGCCGGCAAATATCTTCGTTACCGAGCGCGGAGAGGCGAAGGTCCTCGACTTCGGTGTCGCCAAGCACACCAGCAAGAGCAGCGTCTTGTCTTCGCCCTGGGCATCGACTGTGCGCGAGATCTACGCGCCGGTGACGGCGGCGACCGTCACGGGAGCGATCCTCGGGACACCGCAATATATGTCACCCGAACAAGCCAAAGGAGAGAGGGTCGATGCGCGGAGCGATCTGTTCGCGTTGGGTATCGTGCTCTACGAAATGGCGACGGGGCAGTTGCCGTTCTCGGGGGACAGTCAGGCCGAGCTGTTCGTCGAGTTGCTCACTCGTGAACCAACGTCGCCGACCGGCTCGAATCAGGAGATGCCGCAGGAGCTAGAGGAAATCATCCTGAAACTCCTCGAGAAGGAACCCAGGCAGCGCTATCAGTCAGCGGCGGTGCTTTGTGACGATCTCCTACGGCTGCAGCGCGACCCGAACGGGACCTTCTCCGCCTTCGCCCGTGCTGCGTCGAATAGAGGCGATACCCCGCAGGGAAAACGGAGCCTTTCGCTTTGGAGCCGCCGACGGCTCAGAGTGGGCTTTGTCGCGGCGGGAATCGTCGTCATCGCTGTGATCGGCTACCTGGGATTCAGTAGAGGCTGGCCCGAGGAGAGAGACGCGAGGACCGCGGCGGCCGTATCAGTAAATCTCGACATTCCCGAGCGTTCGATCGCAGTGCTGCCATTCGTGAATATGTCGTCCGACGAGGAACAGGAGTACTTCTCCGACGGCATCTCCGAAGAGCTTCTGAATCTGCTGGCCAAGATCCCCGAGCTCAAGGTGATCTCGCGCTCCTCGGCCTTCTACTACAAGGGCAAGGACATCAAGCTGAGTCAGATCGCCGCGGAGCTGGGCGTCGCCCATATCTTGGAAGGCTCGGTGCGCAAGGCCGGCAACCAGGTGCGCATCACCGCGCAGCTCATCGCGGCGGGCTCCGACACCAACCTCTGGTCGGAGACCTACGACCGGACTCTCGACGACATCTTTGCCGTGCAGGATGAGATCGCCGCCGCAGTGGTGGAGGAACTCAAAGTGACGCTCCTGGGTGCCGCGCCCAAGACCCGCCAGACCGACCCCGAGGCCTACGCCCTCTACCTGCAGGCCCATCAAACGGCACGGCAGTTCACTACCGAGGCGTTCCAGAGGTCCGATGCGCTCTACCGCCAAGTGCTGGAGATCGATGCTGGCTACGCCCCGGCATGGTATGGGCTGTCCAGCAACTTCGTCAACAAAGTGAATCAGGGTCTGCTCTCCATCGAGGAGGGATTCGCCCGGGGGCGCGAGGCGGTGGCCCAGGCGCTCGAGTTCGATCCGGAGTACGCTCCAGCTTACGCCAGGCTCGGCTGGATCGCGATGCACGGAGGCGACCTCGCCGGTGCCGCTCGGCACCTCGAGCGCGCCCTGGCCCTCGCTCCAGCGGATCAACTGGTCCTCGGCGACAGCGCCACTCTGCTGCAGACTCTCGGTCGTCTGGGCGAGGTGCTGGAGCTCCAGGAAGCTCTGGTCCGCCGCGACCCTGTGGCCGTGATGGCTCGCTCCAACCTGGGGAACACGCAGCTCCTGACCGGCCTTCTCGACGCGGCGATCGTCTCGTACCGCACCGTGTTGAGCCTAGCCCCGGGACGGGGCCACGGGCACTACGGACTCGGCATGGCGCTGTTGCTTCAGGGAGACGCGGCCGGCGGCCTCGCCGAGATCGAGCAGGAGACCAACGAGATCTGGCGGAGGATTGGCCTGCCGATGGCCTACCACGCCCTCGGCCAAACGGCCGCCGCCGATGCGGCGCTCGCCGAGCTGATCGCGAGGTACGAGAAGGACGCTGCCTACAACATCGCTTACGTCCAAGCTTTCCGCGGCGAGGTCGACCACGCCTTCGAGTGGCTCGACAAGGCAGTCGACTACCGTGATGCCGGGCTCTCCGAGATCGTGGCGGAGAACCTCTTCGAAAAGATCCACTCCGACCCGCGCTGGGTCCTGTTCCTGCGCAAGATCGGCAAAGCCCCCGAGCAGCTCGCGAAGATCCGGTTCCAGGTGACGTTGCCGAAGTAGTAGCTCGCCTTTCTTGTCAACTCGACCGAAGGTGCTGCGGGCACCAGAGAGGAGGGATCTGGGTGGGGGTAGGTGCAAGTGAGGTCTTAACAGTTGGTGTCCCGCCCATCCCACCTTCGCCCAACCGATCGCCAACCTGATAGTGCCCGAGGCGGCTGCCGCTGCTCAAATCCATGCCGAAGGGTATAGCGGCTCGGGATTGCACTAAGGGAGGATCCGTGAGCTGGTGAACTGCTACTAATGTGGGGCCGCTCCATTTGTCGATGGATTATCGGCACCATTCACGGTGACTGAAATCCCTGTGACTATGGCGCTTCTAAGTGGCGAACCGTTCCTTCTCGACTGACACTACTCCCGCCAGCGGTTAACAGCTCACCGCACGAAAATTGCACGAAACGAAAAGTACCGCGAATTAATCGAGATGCTGTAAATTACTGCAAAGAAGAGATTTAAGCTCGAGAAATAGAGCCGACGAGCGGAATTGAACCGCTGACCTGCTGATTACGAATCAGATGAGTGGGTTTTCCGATAAGTCCAGTGTATTCAACAGTTACGATTCAAGCCGTTGAAGAATAACGACTTTAGAGTG
>JAZFTL010000346.1:0-9177 GCA_036446675.1 Thermoanaerobaculia bacterium | reverse complement strand
CCATCACCGGGGATCTGTCGGGTGGCGGAGAGAATTGGCAGGAAGAATCGTCAAACGATTGGGTCCTCTTCAAGCACTTTTATCCTCTGGAGGCCACCGGTTCGTTGGATTTGAGCTACTTTGTGGTCCCCTCTCCGGGCGGTCCGTTCACAGGGGATCGTGGTGAGAAGTGTTTCGGCACTGGTTTCGTGCCGCGTCTGTTTCAAGTAATTCTTTCGGAGAAACGGCGCACCGGCGCAAATGCGGCGTTCTGGTTCTTTGCTTACACAGACGATGGGTTAACTGAGGTCGTATACCGGTTGGAATTATCTGGCGGGACGTTTGATCATCCTGACGACTGGCCTCCTTTGGCGTGGAACAGCATGGAAGTGCTTAGCTGGACCCTAAGTCTGGATAACGCCGGGAAGAAGATCAAGAACATTTCTTGCCTAGGAAAAGGAAACTTCGTTTCCCCCATCGTTATAGATGTCGTAAGAACGCAGTAGGAGACCGGGCGATCATCGCGCCAACGGATCACTTCGGAAGAGAGGAGAACAACAAATGCAGAATCCTATGAAACGACTCATGCATAGAGTACGGATTGCGGCGGTGTCGTCGCCGGCGTTCGAGAAGGCAGCTCCGAGCCTATCTGGCAGCGGTCCGAGGGTGGTTACCGGGGTTGTGGGTCTCCTGAGTCTCCTCGTAGTGCTGAGCCTGGCACCTGCTGTTGCATCAGCGCAAGTTACTTGGACCCAGGCCATGGACGTATCCTCGAAGCCTGCGACGCGTCAGCCTATAGCCTTCGACAGTAAACGCGGGGTTGTGGTCGCTTTCGGGGGCTGCAGCGAAGAGAATCTCGGGGTGCCCCTCGGTGATACGTGGGAGTGGAACGGCGCTAAGTGGAAGATGGTGAGTACCTCGGGCCCATCGCCGCGCCAGTCCCGGGCAATGGCGTATGACAGTGCACGGGAGGTGATGGTCCTTTTTGGCGGCTTGATCTGTGACGCAAGCGCTCCCGACAATTTCACGAACGACACCTGGGAATGGGATGGGAAGGAGTGGAGTCAGGCGGCCTCAACGGGACCCTCGCCGCGAGTTGCTCCGATGGTCTATGACAGTGCTCGTGAGGTCAGCGTCCTCTTCGGGGGTGTAGGCTCCGTGGAGTTCGACGACACCTGGGAGTGGGACGGCGAGAGCTGGACCCAGGTCAGTTCGACGGGACCTGGGCTGCGCTACAACGTGGTCATGGCCTACGATGAGCGGCGCGGCGTGAGCGTACTCTTCGGAGGCGTGACTGGCGGGCTCGTGTTGGGGGACACCTGGGAGTGGGACGGCGAGAGCTGGAGTCAGGTCGGTGTCGGCGGGCCGCCGGCGCGCAACCTGCACTCGATGGCCTATGACAGTAGGCGCGGGGTGGTGGTCCTCTTTGGAGGTGTATCCTCCGCGCAGCAAAGTGAAGGGAGACTTGATGACACCTGGGAGTGGAACGGGAAGAGGTGGAAGCAGGTCAACGTCGGCGGGCCACCGTCCCGCCGGGGTCACGCACTGGCCTACGATGCCGCGCGCGGCCAGATGCTGCTCTTCGGAGGCAGTGGGGTAGGCGGCGATCTTGGGGATACGTGGATCTTGAGCCCGGGAGTCTCGGCGGCGGGTTCCGATTACAACGGGGAAGGCACCTCGGATCTCGCGGTCTACAACTCCACGACATACCGTTGGAAGGTCCGGGGAGAGAGGAAGAAGGTCAAATTCGGCGCACCGAATGCGCTACCGGTTCCAGGCGACTACGACGGCGACGGCAGAACCGATCGGGCCTACTTTGATGCCGTCCAGGGCCTCTGGAAGGTGCGCAACCAGTTCACCATCTCAGAATTCGGGCAGGCGGGAGACCTTCCCGCCCCGGGTGACTACGACGGGGATGGCAAGACCGACCCCGCGTTTTTCCGACCCTCCACTGGAACCTGGCATATCGCCGATGCAGCGGACATCGAAGTGGCCGCAGCCGTCACTGTCGCCGGAGCGAAGTATTCGTCGCTCCTGGTGGCAGATGAGGTGACGTTTGGCCAGATGGGTGATGTCCCGATCCCGGGAGACTACGATGGCGATGGGGTGACCGACCTGGCGATCTATCGGCCTTCGAAACGCCTGTGGATCGTCAAAGATCAGAAGCGGTTCAAGTTCGGCAAGAGCGGCAGTATTCCCGTGGCCGCCGACTACGACGGCAATGGCAAAACCGACATCGCCGTGTGGAACCCCAAGACGGGCAAATGGCTGGTGCGCCGGGGAGGCAAGGCAAGGTTTGGCCGGATGGGAGATATTCCCGTACCCGGCGACTACGACGGCGACGGTGCGGCGGACTTCGCCGTCTACGATCCGGCAACTCGCCTGTGGATGGTGCGAGGTCAGTTTGAGAAGGTCCACGGCAAGCCGGGCGAGTTGCCGCTGGTGGGAGGAAGATAAATAGCCGGTCCCACTGCCTATCAGCGGCTATATGATTGGGTACGCCCTCAAGATGCACGACTTGGCGAACGGATGCTACGACCTGGCAGTCTGCCACTTCCGGTCCGGCACGCCAACGGGGTTCAGTCGGTGACTGCTTAATCCTCTGCCCAAGCTCTTGACCATCTCGGCCAGCGCTCTGAAAGTCGGGCGGACGTAAGCAGTAGCCGGGCCGTTACGAGACCGATTTCTTGTCTTAAATATCCAAGTCTACTTAGGTTCGTTGGGTGGTGGAGATCCATCCATTCGACGGAAGTAATCTTGATACTCGCCCTTGGCTGTTTTCGCGAGAAAGAGGATAGCTATGAGATTCGGAGCGGCCATCAGACCGTTGGAGACATCGGCCATCGCCCAAACGAGCGGGAGAGACAAGGTTGCCCCAATGAATGTGAAGGCTACGAAGACGATTCGATAGGGGGTGATCGCTTTCGGTCCCCAAAGATAACTTACGCTCCGATCTCCATAGTACGACCAGGCGATCATTGTGGAATATGCAAATAGCGGAACTGCCAGGGTAATGAGCAGGTGGCCTTGCGAAAAGATCGGAGACAGACCTTTTTGAAAGGCCCACGCGGTGAGCGCTGCACCGTTGAGGAGGTCACCGTTAGCGTCTAGGCCGTTCGTCCATGCTCCCGTGCTGATGATGACGAGGCCGGTAATGGTGCATACTACGATTGTGTCTAGAAATGGTCCGATCTGCGCGACGATTCCCTCACGTACAGACTCTTTGGTCTTCGCCGTAGCATGGGCGATCGGCGCGGAGCCTTGACCCGCTTCGTTTGAAAACAGACCTCGTTTGCATCCCCAAACCAGAGTCATCATGAAGGCCGATCCGGCAAATCCGCCGATCTGGCCTTGAGGTGTGAATGCTTTGGAAAAAATCAATCCGATCGCATTTGGCACTTGATCGATATTCAGAATGAGGACCGTGGCCCCGGCCAGCACATAGATAGCAGCCATCGTTGGGACGAGTCGCGAGGCGACGTTTCCGATACGGCGAATTCCACCGATGATGACGATGGCCACTAGAACCGCCAAGACAGCTCCGGTGACATATGTGGGAATCGAGAGATCATTTTTCAGTATCTGGCTCACCGTGTTGGACTGCACCATGTCGGCGCTGCCGAGGCTTGCGAAGGCCGCCAAGAACGCGAATGTCGCTCCCATCCACTTCCATTTCGAACCCATCCCATTTGCGATGTAGTACATGGGACCCCCGGAGGTGGTGCCGTCGGGGTTGATGATGCGGTGCCGATGGGCCAGGTAGCATTCCACTCCTTTGGTAGCCATTCCAACAAAGGCTGTCACCCACATCCAGAAGAGAGCTCCTGGACCACCGTAGTGAATGGCGGTTGCAACTCCAGCGATGTTGCCGATTCCGATGGTTGCAGAGAGCGCTGATGACAGCGCCTGAAAGTGAGTGAGGTCGCCCTCTTCATCGGGGTCGTCGTAGTCGCCACGAATGACTTGAACGCTGTGCTTGAATTTGGTGATTTGTACGAACCGAAAGTAGAACGTCAGGAAGACTCCGGTGCCGATCAACAGAATGAGAAACGGGGCTCCCCAGACGATACTCGAAACGAAATTCACTGCGGATTCGAACTGTTCTAGGATATTTGACAAGGCAGACTCCAAGAAAAAAAGTGCACTGCGATTGGCTCCTCGACGGCTACTGAATGAAGTCGGGAGACTTGAGAACTTTATACATTCGGGTCGCCGATCCCACGATTAGAATGAGTCCGGCTACGATCATGATGACGATTCCGTCGATCGGCAGCTTCTGAAATCGGACGGAGACGTTTGTCGATGCGGTCTCTTCGGCGAGATTTGGTCCAATCCAAGTCGCAGTTATGGTGGCGATGCCGGCGGTCGCCGGCGTCCAGTCGAGTTTTCCGTCGGCGCCGGAAACACCGATGATGTCGGTGTGGGCGACTCGACTCCCAGGACGATAGGTCACCGACATTTGAGCACCCGCAACCGGCTCGTCAGCGTCATTCTGAACCAGGACAGCGACTTGTTCCAAATGGCTGGGAAAGTCTTTGTCCAGTACCACAGTCCCGGCGATTCCAGCCTTGGCAGCGAAGCAAAGGCCCAGCAAGCAGATCAGCGATCTGAGGGAATTGAATCTTTGGGGCGATTTCACCGCTCTATTCATCATCAAGATACCTACCGTTCCGAGTAAGTAGTGCCGCTGCGATCACACATGTCAGGAACCAAACCGCCAATATGAGCACGGGGGCGCTTCCCATGAAGCGATAGAGTTCGCTGTAATTTCCGGCGTAGCTCATCCCATAGAGACCGCCATCGATTTCGCCCCAGACTGAATAGCCAAGGACAAAAATGATCGAGGCAGGGATGACGTATCTGATCAAGCTGTTGAACCAACGACCGATTTTGGTGCTCGAGCTACTGTTCAGATGATTCCTGATTTTGTCGGCTCCTACGACCCATCCAATGAGCAAGCACTCTGACAGTCCAATGACGAGGAGACCGTACGAGAAGACCCAGTGGTCGACAAGATCAAGCAAAGTCAGTCCGAGTGTCCCGTTGTTCTCCAGGCCTGGATTAATGACCTGTGGAAGAGCAAAGCAAGCACTTCCCAGAAAGCCAATCATGGCGGCGATGGTAACGATCTTCATTCTAGACCACCGGAATTTGTCGCGTAAAGGGGAGATCAGTGTCTCAAACAGAGAGACCGACGACGTCAGTCCGGCGATCAACAATAGGGTGAAGAAGACGACTCCAAATAGTCGAACTCCCGCCGGGAACTCGGCGATGCCCTTTGGGATGATGAAGAACGTCATCGCCAAAGTGCTGGCTTGGGGCACGATCATGAATGCGAACAGTATCGAAAAGATCGCCAGCCCGGCGATGTACTCGAAGCCGCAGTTGAGCAGCGAAGTGATGATCGAATTCTGGGTAAGGTCGCTTTTCTTTGGAAGGTATGAGGCGTATGCGGTCATGGTGCCCATGCCGAGGGAGAGAGTGAAGAAAATTTGACTGAAGGCACCTTGCCACACGGCGGGATCTCGCATCACCGAGAAATTTGGGGTAAAGAGCAATAACACACCTTGGTCGCCGTGGGGAAGAGTGACGCCACGAATGATCAGAGCGATCATGAAGAGCCACATCAACGGAACGAACACTTTGGTGACGGGTTCAATGCTCTCCACCCCTTTGCGCACAATGAGGACATTGAAGAACCAAATGATCGCAACATAGAGAAGGGGCTTCCAGCTCGAGAGCATGCTGAAGAAATAGGCTACGGGGTTGTCGAGCTCGCCCAGTGCCAGCCCAAAGGCCGGAACAGCCACGGAATCTTGCCAGAGGTCGCCCAACGACCCTAGAAGCATGCCGAGGACCCAGGAGAGAATTGTGATGTAGTACATGGTCAGAAAAGCGCCGTTCACGACGCCCCACCAACCCACGAACTCACCCCTCTTCCCGGCGAGCTTGCGTAGCGCTCCGGGAAAGGCGCGGCCGGTGATATTGCCCAACCCGAATTCCAACATCATGATCGGAATGCCGATCATGAAGAGGGCCAGAAGGTAGGGGAGATAGAAGGCTCCGCCACCGAATTTGTAGGCGTTCGCCGAGAAGAAAACTATATTGCCGAGGCCGATTGCGGAGCCCGACGCGGCCAGAATAAAGCCGGCTCTCGACTTCCACTGGCCGCGCTGTTCAACTTGTGCCAAGCTCTACCATCCTAGCTCTTGAAGCTCCCTCGTCACAGCGGTATCGCTTCGGTTTGTTCGGTTTGCTAGCCATTAAGAAGCGGTTGATTCGGTCGGCAGGCTAACTCGGGCACTTGTTTGTGTCAAGGTTGGCTCACCTAGAGTATCGCGAAGTCGCCGCATCGACTAGCCTTGGGGAATTGACTCTTGTAGTTTGAAGTATCGTATACGGACGACATGTCTCGACCTCGGCTCAGAAGAAAACTTGGCCAACATCACCTGGTGGACGGGACTTGGTGTGCTCCCAGTATCTCATTTCTCAAACCGTTTGGCAGGCGTGTCTTCGAGATTGGACCTGGCAGCGGAGTCCTGACTGCAGAGTTGTTGGAGGCAGGTGCCGAGGTTGTGGCTTGCGAGCTGGATCCGGCGTGGGCGTTTGCGGTGCGGCGTGAGCTGGATAGTACGCATTTACGTCTGGTAGTAGCTGATGCCCTCACAATAAAGTGGAGTCGATTGCACGAGGAGACACTCGTCACCGGAAATCTTCCCTACGGAGTTGCAGGAGAAGTTGTTCTTCGCTTGCTCCGGGAGAGTTCCGTGAAACACGCAGCGTTTCTTATTCAAAAGGAAGTGGCGGACCGCCTGGTGGCTCAGCCTAGCGACAAAGCGTATGGGGCGCTCACCCTACTGACCGCCATGTTCGCCGACGTGGCACTGTTAGGAGCTGTACCTCGCGCTTTCTTTCGACCCCAGCCCAAAGTGGACGGAGCTTTTGTCGGCATTACCCGCAAGCTGCCACCGGTCGCGTCTGAAGAGATCGACGATCTCAGCGCGGTGATCCGGATTGGTTTCGCCCATCGTCGCAAGACACTTCGCAACGCCTGTGCGGCACAGTGGGGAAGGCAAACCGCCGAGACCATCTTGGATAGGGCCGGAATCGACCCTGGCCTGCGAGCCGAAGTCCTGTCGTTGCCCGATTTTGTGAGGATTTATCGGGCTGCTCAACATCTGATTAACGGTTGAAGATGTTAAACTGAGTTTTGTGTCTTGAGGGAGCGTGTCCTGGCCAAACGATCGACTGAAGCTAAGCAGAAAGCGCCGCCGGCGAAGCTGGCACCGGAGAAGAGCGAGGAGCTGTTCGGGGTCATCCTTCTCATCCTGGGTTTGCTGCTGGCTGCCAGCCTGCTGACATACCATGCAGATGATCCCAGTTTTCTGCAGAGCCGGGGCCCCGGAGCTCCGGTCCTAAATCTGTTTGGACCCCTGGGTGCGCAACTTTCTGCGGCGTCATTCGGCATCTTTGGGCCGTCGATTCTCCTCCTTCCAGTGTTTCTGCTGGTAGCTGCATGGCGCCGGATCAGGCGCACTCCGAATTCGAGAGTCGTTGGCCGGGGAGTCGGTGCGCTGATCGTTCTTGCCAGTCTGCCTAGCCTCTTTCACCTCATCTTCGGTCCGATCACCTGGTACACAGCGCAAATCCCTTCAGGAGGGCTCTTGGGGCACCTCGTGGGAACTGCTCTTCAGGGGCAACTCAATCGGACCGGCGCGGTGTTCTTCTTATTGGGCGGCGTCATCATCGGGTCGACTCTCCTTATTCAATCGACATTTGGTGAAATGCTGTTTAACTGGAATCGAAGAGCTATCGAACTGAGGCAACGTTTTGTTCTGACTTGGTCGAGGCGGCGAGAGCGCCGACAGAAAGAGCAATCTCGGCGTCGGGTAGTCGCCAAGCACCTGCAACGCCAAGTTGATGACCGGAATAGAGCTCCAGCACCTCTCACCCGATCCGGCGGCGGTGCCGGACATGCCGGCTTTGCCGATCAGGAGCTCGATCCGCCTCTACGCGTAACTGAGAAAGAGGGTAGCCAGAGCTTTACGGTCCGTAAGCACAGCGGCGCCCCACAGCCGGTCCACGCCCCGGTCGCTGAGCCGCAGTACGAAATTCCTTTCCCGAAGGTACCAAAGTCGAAGGGCCAGTCCCCGCCGATCAGTTTGCTTCAACTGGAAGATACCGGCGGCGAAGTCGACGAAGATGAACTGGTCCGGATGGGTGAGGTGATCCGACAGCGCTGCGCCGAGTTCGGAGTTGAAGGAAACACCGTGGGAATTAGTCCCGGCCCCGTGATCACGGTGTTTGAGTTTCAGCCGGCTCCCGGAGTCAAAGTGAGTCAGATTGTTGGGCTGCAAGATGACTTGGCGCTAGCGCTCAAGGCTGAAGCGATTCGGATAGATCGAATCGCCGGAAGATCGACGCTCGGTATCGAAGTGCCTAATCGAGAACGAACGGTCATTCGGTTGGGTAGGTTGCTGTCCGAAAAGTCCTTCTCCAAGGCTCCCTCCAAATTGATGATGGCGCTGGGTAAGACAGTCCGAGGCGAACCCTATTTTGCGGATCTTGCGACCATGCCCCATCTGCTCGTAGCCGGCGCAACCGGTGCGGGCAAGAGTGTCGGCTTGCAGAGTATGATCACTTCGATCATCTACAAATCGACGCGTGATGAGGTGCAGTTCATCTTCATCGATCCCAAGCGCATAGAACTCGGCGCTTACCGTGATATTCCTCACCTGAAAACCGAAGTTGTCGTCGAGCCCAAAAAGGCTGCCAATGCTCTGAATTGGGCGGTGAGAGAGATGGAGCGGCGCTATCGCCTGTTGGCGGAGGTCCACGTCCGTTCCATCGGCTACTACAACAGCGCCATTCACGATCCGAGAGTGCAGGAGCGCCTAGCTCTCTCTGATGACGAAGCCGAGTTCAAAGGTAGTGATCTAAAGCCCCTGCCTTACTACGTGATCGTGATTGATGAACTGGCGGATTTGATGATGGTCTCGTCGTCGGAAGTCGAAACTGCTCTGGCGCGGCTCGCGCAGATGGCAAGAGCTGTAGGCATTCATCTGATCGTTGCGACGCAGCGGCCGTCGGTCGATGTTCTGACCGGCACGATCAAGGCCAACTTTCCGTGCAGGATTTCCTACGCTACTGCCACGCGGCACGACTCTCGAACGATTCTCGATCAGGTCGGGGCGGAGA
>JAZFTL010000345.1:0-2891 GCA_036446675.1 Thermoanaerobaculia bacterium | reverse complement strand
GGCCGTCGAGTTTCTGTCTCGCTCCAGCGACATAGAGAGATCGACAGCTGCTTTGACTCATCTGGGCATGGCCCTGCTGGCCTCGGGATCGGAGGATTTGGCCAGATCCACCTTGGCGCAAGCCCGAGAGCTGGAGGACGGCGGTAGTTCTCTGGAGCAAAAGATGATGGAGTGCCTCAAAGATAGTCGGCAGCTCATGGCAAGGGTTGAAGAGCGGCGCAGGAAGCCCTCGGAGTGAATAACCTAAGGGGCGTTGCGAGTTGCATACCGATGCCCCAGCGAGGGACTTGAAGCATGCGTTGGTCCAAATTCTATCTGTTCACCAGTCGGGAGATACCTCAGGACGCAGAGGTAATAAGTCATCAGCTGATGGCAAAGGCGGGAATGATTCGGAAGGTAGCCGCGGGAATTTATAGTTATCTCCCTCTCGGTTGGCGCAGCCTTACCAAGATGATGGCAATCGTTCGCGAGGAAATGAATTCTGCCGGCGCGATCGAGCTTTCGATGCCCTCGGTCCAGCCTGCCGAACTTTGGCAGGAGTCTGGGAGATGGTCACTCTATGGCAAGGAGCTGCTGAGGATCAAAGATCGTCACGAGCGCGAATTCTGTTTTGGCCCCACCCATGAAGAGGTAGTGACCGATATCGTACGACGAGACGTCAAGAGCTATCGGCAACTGCCGCTTACTTTGTACCAGATTCAAAACAAGTTCCGAGATGAAATCCGACCGCGCTTTGGCCTGATGCGAGGGCGAGAGTTCATGATGAAAGACGCCTATTCATTTCACACCGACGCTGAGAGCCTGGGCGAGGTTTATGAATCGATGCGTTTGGCGTACTGTCGAATCTTCGAGCGCTGCGGACTCGAATACTCGATGGTAGAGGCCGATACCGGAGCGATTGGCGGCTCCGCGTCTCATGAGTTCATGGTACTGGCCAAGACCGGTGAAAGTGCGGTGGTCAGCTGCGACAGGTGCGATTACGCCGCAAATGTTGAGAAGGCCGAGGCTCGAGGCCTTCCGGTAACGTCGACAGAAGAGCCTCGAGCCCTTAGCGAGGAGTCGACTCCTGGAGCCACCTCGGTTGAAGATGTGGCACGGTTACTCGATATTCCGACCTCGAAGGTAGTCAAGACCCTGATCTACAAAACGGATCAAGGGTTGATAGGAATCGCGATTCGAGGCGACAGGGAAGTCAATGAGATCAAGCTGGCGAATTACCTCGGAGTGAATGAACTGGCTCTGGCAAACGAGGAGAGCGTGGTCGAAACATCGGGTGCACCGATTGGCTTTGCCGGTCCGATCGGCCTCGCTAAGGATCTCCGGCTGATTGGCGACGAGTCCGTTCGAAAACTCACGAATTTCGCCTGCGGTGCGAATCGCCAGGACTTTCATTTCACCAATGGCAATTGGGGCCGCGATGTCGACCTCGCCGAATGGGCCGATGTGCTCTTGGTAACGGATGGTGATCTCTGCCCGCATTGCGATGGGCGCTTAAGCCTGGCCCGTGGAATCGAGGTGGGGCACATCTTTATGCTGGGCTGTAAGTACTCCGAGGTGATGGGCTGTACTTTCACGAACGACAGGGGCCTTCCGGAACCCATGACGATGGGTTGTTACGGTCTGGGAATTGGCCGCACAGTCGCTGCAGCCATCGAACAGAATCACGACGGCGATGGCATCATTTGGCCGCTGCCATTGGCTCCATTCCAATTTCAGGTGATCAGCCTGAATCCGGATGACTCGGCAGTGGCAGCAGCGTCTGATTCACTTTACGAGGAGCTTTTAGGGGATGGTTTGGATGTGTTCTATGACGACCGAGATGCGCGGCCAGGGGTCAAGTTTAAGGACGCCGATCTCATTGGAACCCCGCTCAGGGTGGTTTTGGGTCGGAGGAGCTTAGCGGATGGACTCGTCGAGATCTCGATGCGGCGCGATCGAGAGAAGCTGCTCATTCCCGTTGGCGACGCTGTGGCGAAGTTGAAAGAATTGTACGCAGCGGAAGGACCCTAAGAGCCTGTCCGAGCAATTCGTAGCCGTTTGATCCGGTTTCCCTTGACCTCTGATACCTCGAGTTCCAAGTCAGCGACTTGGACTGTGTCTCCGACCTCCGGTTTGCGGCCGAGTTCAGACAGGGCGACTCCGGCGATGGTGTCCTCGTCTCGTTCGCTGAACTCCAGGTTGAGCTCGCTTTCGAGGTCGGTTACGAGCATCGAGCCGGACACCGAGTAGGTCGCGGCGTCGAGTTGGACCAACTCGGGCTCCTCCGCATCAAACTCATCCTGAATTTCTCCGACGATCTCTTCGATCACGTTTTCCAGAGTTACGATACCGCTTACGCCACCGTACTCGTCGAGGACGGCCGCCATATGAACTTTGCCCGTACGCATTTTACGAAGGAGTCGATCGAGGGGGAGGGTCTCAGGCACCAATGAAATCTCTCGCTGAACTTGCTCGAGACTGGTGAGCTGAACCGTCGATCGGAAGATATCTTTGATGTGCACGAGACCGACGACCGAGTCGAGTTCATCTCGGCAGAGGGGGAATCGAGTGTGGCCACTCTCCCGAGCTGCACTGAGGTTTTCTTCGAGAGACTGCGAAAGCGACAGGTATACGACATCGGCACGTGGAATCATGATTTGTCGCGCTGACCGTTCAGAGAGTTCGAAAACGTTATCGAGCATCTCGCGCTTTTGGCTGGAAATTACGGTGCCTCGGGCGGACGCCAACAGTCGCCGAAGTTCTTTTGCGTCGTGTCCACGCTCGTGTTCTGAGACGGGGCGGACGCCGATCAGGCGAAGAAGCCCGTTCGAGGCGCGGTCCAGTACCCATATGGCAGGATACGAGGCCTTGTAGAAGGCGTACATCGGGACTGCAATGAGTAAACTTGTCGG
>JAZFTL010000344.1:0-8228 GCA_036446675.1 Thermoanaerobaculia bacterium | reverse complement strand
TCGATCGCAGATGACGAGAAGCGGACCGATTTCTGGTCCGATTTCCAGGGAACGGGCCAAATGCATTACGGGCTGCTAGGCTCTTGACAGCTCGGGAGAGCGGATGAACAGCCTTTTTCGGAAAATCATTACAGGTACTGGTATCGCCGTCTGTACTGTGTTGGGCAATCTATATCTGATCGTCGGTGGGCTCTTCTTCGCGACTCTGTGTTTGGTTTTGAGCTGGGCTCCACGTCGTCACGATGTACTCTTTCGAGTGTCTCAATTCTGGGGCCGCGGTCTGCTCTGGTTTAGTGGCGTCAGGGTACGGGCGAGTTTTGAAGTAGACCTCAAAGACGAGGGGCCCTACGTTTTTATGTCCAACCACCAGAGCCTATTCGATATTCCGGTGCTGATCACATCGGTTCCGGGTCAGGGTCGCTTCCTGGCTAAACGGAGCCTGTTTCGCATTCCAGTATTTGGATGGGCGATGCAGGCTTCCGGCTTTATAGCGATCGACCGCGCCAATCGAGGCAGTGCCACAGATAGTTTCGCGGGGGCGGTGGCCCGACTTCGATCCGGAGCGTCGGCCCTGGTATTTCCTGAGGGAACCCGATCATTGGATGGAGAGCTTCTGCCCTTACAGCGCGGCGGATTCTTGTTGGCTCTCAAGAGCGGTCTTCCAATCGTGCCGGTCGGCATCTACGGAAGCATCAGGGTAAAGCGAAAAGACAGCCTGAGAATTCGACCTGGGGTGATCGACATTACCTACGGCAGCCCGATTTCTGGAGACGCTTACGGAGTCGGCGGAAAGGCGTCTCTCATGGCGAAAGTGCGCGAAGAGATCGCGCGGCTGTCTTCTGGACCCTAGAAAACAGACGCGGCCGGTCCCGAAATTTTCTACATCCTCTGACAGGAGATAAGATGGTGCTCGAAAGGAGCTAAGAATACGATGTCCGAGTCAATTGAAGATCAAGTCTGGTCCGAACTCAAGGAAGTGAAGTTTCCCGGAATGAGCCGAGATATCGTCTCTTTCGGTTTCGTCGATCGCGTTGAGGTTACCGATTCAGCGATTCGGGTCGACTTAGCGATTACCACTCACAATGAAGACGCGGCTCGTCGAGTCAAGCAGGAGGTGGTCTCGGCGTTGGGGGACTATCAGGCCGAGCGGGAAGTCACCGTCGAGCTCAAGGTACTTATGCCCCCCTCAGCGGCACAGCAGGCGGTTTCGCAGGACCCCGGTCTGACTCCCAATGTCAAGCAGATTGTCGCGGTGGCAAGCGGCAAGGGGGGGGTCGGAAAGTCCACCGTTTCCGCCAATCTCGCGATCAAGCTGGGTCAGGAGGGATACAGTGTGGGGTTGCTGGACGCCGACATCTACGGACCGTCGATGCCGATGATGTTTGGTATTCACGACAAGCCTAGAGTAGAGGGCGAGAGGCTGCTGCCGTTCGAGAAATATGGTATTCGCTTGATGTCTCTAGGATTTATTCTGGAGGTGGACACCCCGGTTATCTGGCGCGGGCCGATGGTGATGAAGGCACTGGAGCAGCTGCTCGGCGATGTCGAGTGGGGGGCTCTAGATTTCATGATTATCGATATGCCTCCAGGCACCGGCGACGCCCAGCTGACGATCAGCCAGCGAGTTCCGCTCGCCGGTGCCGTCATTGTGACCACCCCGCAGGATGTTGCTCTAATCGACGCCCGCAAGGGGCTGGCGATGTTTCGGAAGGTCAACGTCCCCGTGATCGGCATTATCGAGAACATGGCCGGATTCTCGTGTCCGCACTGCGGCGAGACGACCCATGTTTTTAAGGAAGGGGGTGGGGAGCGCACCGCCGACATTCTCGACTGCCCTTTCTTGGGAAGCATACCGCTCGACCCAGCTGTCGTCTTGGGCGGCGATTCCGGCAATCCGATCGTCGTGGCGAACCCTGAAGGCCTGCACGGACAGGCCTTTACTCGGCTAGCCCAAGCGGTCGTCGCCGAGACTTCGAAGCGCGAAGCCCCCAAGCTTGCGATTTTCTAGACTCGCAGGATGACTCGCGGTATGGCACGACAGGCGCTTGGAGTAATCCTTCCTAGATGTCGGTAGCGGTCGTTGCCGATGCTCACCTTGGGGGACCGGGGGGGCCAGCTGAGGGCCTGAGTGATCAATTGCTCTCTCTTTCTCAGAAAGGCTGCTGCCACCTGGTCATTTTGGGTGATCTTTTCCATGTCTGGGTGGGTTCCGAGCGGTTCGAGACGCCGGACATCAGAGTGATCTCGCAAGTCCTACGCCAACTTCGCAGCGACGGAATGAGGATCGATTACGTTGAAGGGAATCGGGACTTTTTTATTGGTCACAGCTCTTATGCCGATCTGTTCGACCTGGTTGCCACCGAAAGTACATTCACCGTTGGAGGCAAGAGGTACCTTGCAGTGCATGGCGATCGCCTGAATGATGCCGATTGGCTCTATCGCTCCTGGCGTTCTGTTTCGAAGAGTCGTGCCAGTCGGTTTTTCATGATGCACCTGCCTCGATTCTTAGCGCATCGATTGATCCATTCTACGGAACGGGGCCTGGCAAAGACCAACTTCAAACATAGAATGATCGTCCCTGAGAAGATGATCCTTCGATACGCTCGAAGCAGACTTGGCGAGGATCACGATGTGCTACTCCTCGGGCACTTTCATGAAAGCCGACGTTGGGCTGTTCCGGGCGGCACCGTTTGGCTTGTAGATGCCTGGTTTCGGTCGAGGCGAGTCGAGATTCTCGGCGATGAGTGCGTTGCAGACAAGAAAGCGACATGAAAATAACAATGCTCGGTAGCGGAACTTCCGTGGGGGTACCGGTCATCGCGTGCGAGTGCTCAGTTTGCACTTCGGAGAGTCCGCGCAATAAGCGGCTGCGCTGCGGACTGCACGTCGACTTCGGCGATCTTTCGATCCTCGTAGACACCCCCACAGACCTTCGGCAGCAGGCTTTGCGGTACTCGATTCCTCGGGTTGACGCAGTGCTCTTTACCCATGCTCACGCAGATCACGTCTACGGCCTAGATGAGCTGCGAATCTACAACTATCGGCAGCGTCAGGCGATTCCTTGCTACGGCTCACCAAACACCCTGCAAGCCCTGCGCAAACTCTTCAGCTATGTTTTCGAAAAGGGCGAGACCGGAGGGGGCAAGCCGAAACTCACCTTGCGCGAAGTTGATGGGCCGTTTTCCCTGGGTGATCACGAGATCATTCCTGTGCCCGTGATGCATGGAGCGCTGCAAGTACTCGGTTATCGATTCGGCACCTTTGCCTATGTCACCGACTGCAACGCCGTCTCGAAGTCGAGTCTTGGGCTGTTGCGCGGGGTCGAGGTTCTGGTCCTGGGTGCCTTGCGCTACAGTCCGCATCCGACTCACTTTACGATTGGCGAAGCGATCGATCTA
Source organism: Thermoanaerobaculia bacterium (assembly GCA_036446675.1). Lineage (GTDB taxonomy): Bacteria > Acidobacteriota > Thermoanaerobaculia > Multivoradales > JAHEKO01 > JAZFTL01. Next base: position 4,830 of record JAZFTL010000344.1, on the reverse strand, counting down.
TCAGAGGCGTTGGGTGTTCCAAGGACTATTTTGACCCACTTAGGACACGAAGTAGACCACGACAATCCGGAGATTCCGCTTCCGTCCGGGGTCGAGTTCGGCTTCGACGGGCTGCAGATAGAAGTGTAAGATCGTGCGATTATTTTCGCCTCACAGTGCCGATCCTCGAGAGTCGGAGGAGATCGAGTGGAGAGAGTAGTCGAGGTCCGGCCGGCGCGCCGCGTCGTCGGCTCGTTGTGGCCGCCGCCTTCCAAGAGCATCAGTCAAAGATACTTTCTACTCGCTCTGCTGGGTCGCTGCGCAGTGACGATCGAACGCCCACTCGTTGCTGAAGATACGACACATTTCCTCACAGCCCTGGAAGACTTAGGGGTAGGAGTCGAATGGACCGGGCAGACTCTGGACCTCCGGCCTGGTCCCCTACCAAACAGTGCTGAGCTCGATTGCGGTTGTGGAGGCACCATGCTGCGCTTTCTGGTCGCGGCCCTGACAGCTCTACCCGGACAGTGGACCGTAGGTGGCTCCGAGCGATTGAGCCGGCGTCCCCTTGGGCCGTTGATATCGGCTTTGCGTGCCCTCGGCGCCACAGTCCGGTGCACAGAGGTCGAAGGGTTTGCACCGCTCGAGATCGAGGGAGGCTCTCTATCTGGGGGAAGGGCGAAGGTCGATGGACGAGAATCGAGCCAGTATTTGTCGGCGCTGTTGATGGCCGCCTTTGGGGCGCGAAAGGAGACGACTTTAGAAATCGGTGGCCTGTCGTCCCGACCGTACCTCGACCTCACCTTGGACGCAATCGAGCTTTTCGGTGGCTCGGTGGATCGCAGTTCGCCGGATGTCTTGAGAGTCACTCCGCAGACTCTCCAAGGCGGTCGACTTACGGTAGAAGGTGACTGGTCGGCAGCCGCCTACCCGGCGGCCGCAGCCGCTCTCATTGGAGGACGAGTCGAGCTCGCGGGGCTTGATATTGCGTCGCGACAAGGCGACCGGCGCCTCCTAGATCTACTCGGCGAAATGGGGGCGGAGATTCGATCGGTGGGAGATACGGTGGTGGTAGAGAGTGATGGGTGTCTCCACGGCCTAGATGTCGACATGTCGGATATTCCGGACCAGGTTCCGACGATCGCTGCGCTGGCGCCATTTGCTGCCGGTACTACGCGGATCGTGAATGTACCCCACCTCCGATTCAAGGAGAGCGACCGACTCGAAGCAATGACAACGGAGCTACGTAGAGTCGGGGCCACTGTTGAAGAGCAGTCGGCTGGTCTGGTGATTCCGGGGATATGGGCTAGCTTGAGGCCGCCTACCCACCCGGTAGAGGTGGCGAGCCATCAGGATCATCGCATCGCGATGAGTATGGCCTTGCTGGGTCTTCGACGTGGCGGGCTCTCGATTCGCGATCCTCGAGTTGTGGCAAAATCGTATCCGAACTTCTGGAGGGATCTCGCCCTCGTTGTGCAGGACTGAGTTCTCTGGATTGGTTTGACAATGAACTCCAAGCGATCTGAGTCGGCCAAAGGTCTGGGACCTGGTTTTGACCACTCGGCGCTTCTTCCAGCTAGAACAGCTCCCGGGTCGCACCTCGAAGAGGCTCGGCTTACGGACAAACAGCGCCTCTCCGTCGTTCTCCAAGGGAGCGCCTTGCTGGCGCACTTAGAGCATGGTCGGTCTCACCTGCGAGATAGCTGGGAGGGCGCTGTTGTCGATACAGAGGGTCTACTGAGATCGGTGCAGACGGCGTCGGGTCCGGCTCACCAGATGGCGCAGGTCTACCTTCTCGAGCTGATTTCCAGGCTATTCCGATCAGAGGATTCGGTGGATGGGCGGGGTGAAGCTCGACGGGCAGCGCGCAGTTTGCAGGAGGGTTGGAGACAGACGCTCACCCCAGTGGCCGGCGATGAGGCGGTTCGGACCGTTCTGGATGAGGCGGACTTTCTTTGGGGATCTGCCTTTGGCTCCGCCCGTAAAACACTCCTGGCAGAACACGGCTCGGGTGACAATGCACATCTTTGGGTAGTCGGCCCGGGTCGTTTTCGGAAGGCTCTCTTATCGCGATCTGAAAACCGAGACCAACTCGAGAAGCTACTCACCGGTAGCGCAGCGCAGGAAATCTGGGCGATGGAGGAGGCTGGAACCGATCCTCGCGCCCTAGCTCATCTGGGACAGTGGCGAGCCGCTGTTGCAGCATGGAACAGATCTCCTCCGGAAGGGCTCGATGATCGGCTCGAGTTCGCCCATGCCCTGCTCGCTCTGGGCCATTTTGGGAGAGCGCAAGAAGCCGTCCGAGGCATGCGGCGCCCGGGAGCGAGGATCTTGAGAGTCACGTGTCTCGTGCGTTTAGGGAAGTTGGGTGCCGCCCGCCGCCTTGTCAAGAGCCTCGAGTCCTCGCAGCTCAAGGTGAGTCAAACCCTCGATTTAGCTGAGGCAGCGGTAAGAATTTACAGTCATGTCGGAGCGACCGAAAAAGTTCAGCACTGGGTCGACCGGGCACTGACAGTCGCGGGGAAAGGCTCTGGCCCTCGCGCCAAGATTCTCGCGGCGCTGGCTGCCTACGACCAGAAGAACCTGAGTGCCATGCGACGACACCTCGATTCCTGTGAGGAAGCGTTGAACGATTCCGCCCTTGCCTGGAAATGGAACCATGCTCGAGGCTTACTGGCAGACAGCGAGGGCGACGGTCCTGCAACCGTCGATTTTATTGCGCGGGCCCTGAGCGAGGATCGCCGGCGGCTCAGTCCTTTCGAGGCGGGTGGACTGTGGAACGACTTGGCCTTGGGCCGAGCTCGGTGTGGAGATTTGGCTGGCGCCGAGAAGGCCTTCCTGCATACAGTCAATTTGTTCAAAGCGACCGATAGCACTCGGACGACCACCCTGGCGCTCTGTAACCTGGCCGAGATCCGGCTACGTCAAGGTCGCATGGTGGGAATTCGCGACATTATTCAGCGGACTTCCGCACAGAACCGGGCATCCGGGAATTGGCGCGGCATTGCCGGCGATGCCGAACTGAGAGCGCGGTACGAATTAGTGCGCGGTCGGCCGAGTGCGGCTCTCGAAACGATTCGAGAAGTCTTGGAGGAGTTGGCGAAACGCAAGGTTGATCTGTACCAGGATGTCTTGCATGTCCTGGCTGCCAGAGCTCTCGGATGGTTGGAACGACCCGAAGAGGCCCATGCAGAGCTCGAGGCGACAACGGAGGTCTCCAGAGCTGAATTGGAGGGTGAGGAGATCCCGGCGCTATGGGCTCTGGCCGGTGATCGTGAACGAGCCCTGCAGGAGAACGATCGTGGCCCTCTCGGGAAGATGTGGCAGAGTCTGTTGACCGCCCAAGAAATATCATCAGATTCTTGGGAGGTTCTCGGTGGGATGAGCAGCTTTCGATCGGCCCGGTTCGTGTTCGACGTCGAATGCGTGTTTCATGGGGTGGTTCCGGATGCTTGGCTGCGTCGTGCGGTAGCGACGTTCCGAAGGATCGGAGCCGGCTCGATGGCCGAGCAGCTCGAGGAGCGTGACATGGGTCCTTGGCTGGCCTTGGGGAACTACCTGCGGGGCTCAGGACGTTCGGCGGAGCATCTTCGGGGCTTGCTCACCACGGCAGGATACGGAGATGTATTTCTCAGATGGAGCGGCGATTCACGGGCAGAAGTTATCGTCGACGGGGCGGGTGGACCTGAGGAACTCTCAACACCTCTCCATGGCGGTTCTCTCGTTCTGGCCGCCACCGAGTTGGATCCTGTGCTCAAGGCCCTGTTCTCGATCGTGGCTCGCGACCTAAGACCTTCGGGTGCGACTGCCGCACCGACGACAGTGGAGCGCAGCAAGATCATCGGCCAGAGCCCCGCTCTCCTGGTGGCTCTGGATCGTTTGTCGAAATTGGCGCGGCGCGATATTACGATTTTGATTCAAGGAGAGACTGGAACCGGCAAAGAGTTGGCTGCAAAGCAAGTGCATGCAGAAAGCTCTCGGGCGGACGGAGCTTTTGTTCCGGTCAACTGTGCCGCCTTCACAGACAGCCTGTTGTCATCGGACCTTTTTGGACATGTTCGCGGGGCTTTCACTGGTGCCGAGCGAGATCGAGCTGGAATATTCGAGACCGCGACCGGGGGCACTGTTTTCTTGGATGAGATTGGGGATCTGCCTTTACCGACGCAGGGCAACTTGCTGAGGGTTCTGCAAGAGGGGGAAGTGAGACGAGTCGGTGAGACCCTAGCGCGTCGGGTCGACGTGCGTATTCTCACTGCGACCCACTACGATCTGGCAGATCTCGTAAAGCAAGGGCGGTTTCGAAAAGATCTGTACTACCGCCTCAACGTCGGCACCGTCCTGCTCCCACCTCTGCGGGAGAGAGGACATGATGTGCTCGAACTCGCAGATCACTTCTTGGCCCGAGAAGATCCGAGCCAACAGCTTCAGCTCGAGGAGGGAGCACGAACGCGACTCCTCGAGTACCAATGGCCCGGTAATGTCAGAGAGCTCAAGAACATCATGGATGTGGCCGCGGCGTTGGCCGATGGGGGGCGAATCTCTGCGGATAATCTCGAGCTACCCAACTCGGACATCCCCTCAGCTAAGAGTCTTTTTCATACTCAGGTCAACGCCTTGAGGAAAACACTTATCGAAGCAGCGCTTAACCACTGTAACCGCAACCAGTCAGAAGCTGCCCGACATCTTGGAATCAGTCGGCAAGCCCTGTCATATTTGATTCGGAGATTTGATCTCTAATGAAGCACCAGCAAACCTTCAGTCCATTCCGAGTTCCACGTGGCTCAGCAGATTCTCGATCTTTCCCATTGAGCGTATGACCGCATTTATTCTTCGTCGGCTGGTAGCCGTCGT
>JAZFTL010000343.1:0-3983 GCA_036446675.1 Thermoanaerobaculia bacterium | reverse complement strand
GCTTCCTCGAATGAGGACGGTCGGCCGACCTCTTGGCTAAAGGCAACTGCCGGCAGCCCCAAAAGTGTACCCTCGAAAGTAGCGCTTACCGTGCCGGAATAGGTCACGTCGTCTCCCAAATTGAGACCAAAATTAATCCCGGACACGACGAGATCCGGCGGGTTGTCTTTCAGTAGAGAGTGGACTCCCAAATGGACGCAATCAGTGGGAGTTCCATCCACCGTGTAGGTGTCCGCGCTCAGCTGCCTCATTCTCAGCGGTCGATGAATCGTCAGAGAATGGCCCGACGCGCTTTGCTCTCGATCGGGTGCCACAACGACGACATCTCCCAGATTCCTGAGCGCAGAGGCAAGGAGGGTAATCCCTTCCGAGAATACACCATCGTCATTGGTGACAAGAAATCGTGTCACTTGCGTGTCCAGTGCGGAAAGTGTAGTGAATTTGCCAAATGGTTCACTGGCTAGGGCGCCTCGTCGCCGGTGGGTCCGTCACCGCGATAGTACCGCCCAACGATGGGTTCGAGATCTTTCAGCGTCTGCTCCGGAATTCGAGATCTCTCAGTGATCAGCGACATGCTCAGGGCATCGCCGCAACCACAAGATCTATCGATCGGTAATTGGCGAATAATACGACGGACGACATCTTGCGCGGTCTTGGTGTTCTGCTGAATCACCTCCATAACGGCCTCACCACTTACGTCCGCCTCGTCTTCATGCCAGCAATCGTAATCCGTGACCATCGCGATAGTGGCATAACAAATTTCAGCTTCTCGCGCCAGTTTCGCCTCTTGCAGATTGGTCATACCGATAATGTCCGCGCCCCATTGACGGTATACCTCCGATTCAGCCCTCGTCGAGAACTGAGGACCCTCCATACAGACGTACGTGCCTCCTGAATGCACTCTTGCCCCAGCTTGACGTGCCGCCTCAGAGAAAACCGGGGCGAGAGCCGGGCAGATTGGGTTGGCCAGCGACACATGAGCCACCAAGCCATTCCCAAAGAAGGTGTCCGGCCGGTGCCGAGTTCGATCGAAGAATTGATCCGGAACGACAATGTCCGTGGGACGATATTCGATCTTGAGAGATCCCACGGCACTTACCGAAACGATCCACTCTACTCCAAGTACCTTGAAGCCATAGATATTAGCCCGGTAGTTTAGTTCTGAGGGGAGCAGCCGGTGACCCTGCCCGTGCCGGGGCAGAAAAGCTACCTTCTGACCTTCCAACTCTCCGATCAAATACGGGTCCGAAGGATCGCCAAACGGGGTCTCGATAGCGCGCTCCTCCCGAACTTCCAGATCTTCCATATGGTAGAGGCCGCTACCTCCGATCACACCCACCCGAATATCCGACATAAGTCTCCTCCGTTACGAAACTAAAATACTTTTACCCTATCCCCTGCTCGCCGCCACTACCGCTAGGGCCGTCTTTAGGGCCCGCCGCCCGCTCGCACCGTCAACCATTGCCAAGGACCCACCGCCACAGGCAGTAACGAAAGATTCCAGCTCCCGTTTCAGAGGTTCTTCAGACACGACCTCCAAGTTCGCAGCGACGATCTCGCGCTGAGAATTCTTCTCTGACAATCGATACCCTTTGACCTCTTGCTTCTCGTAGTCGAGTGAGTAGTATGCCTCATTCGGTACGATCACCCTTAGTTTCCTGACCCGCTCAGCCGACACCCGGGAGGCAGTGATATTGGCGACACAGCCTGACTCCAGTACGATTCTGGCGTTCGCCAAGTCGATGCTCTGCGAAAGGACCTCAATTCCGGTAGCGCGTACTTCGATCACCGGGCTGGGATCGAGAGCGTGAAGAATCTGGAGATCATGAATCATCAGATCGAGCACCACGTCGACATCTAGACTACGCGGTGTAAAGGTAGCGAGGCGGTGCACCTCCACAAAACCGGGGGAAGCATCCAGGCCCAGCAATGCCTGAACCGCAGGGTTGTGAAACTCGACATGCCCAACTGCCACGACTCGGTCACCTGCGGCATCCAGAATCTGATCCGCCTCCTCTAGAGTCGAGGCAAGAGGTTTTTCGACGAGAACATGGATATTCCGATCCAGCAGACCGCACGCAATCTCCGCGTGCACCGCAGTGGGAGCCGCAACGACCGCCGCCTCCATCTCGTTCGCCAAGGCGCCGAGGCTCGGCCAAAGCCGAGCGCCGAACTCTTGGGCTATCAGCGCACCGGCATCCTGGTCGAGATCATAGATCCCAACCAATTCGACCCCATCCAATCGGCTCAGCAAACGCACGTGGTGCCGCCCGATCGAGCCGATCCCAACTACTCCGACCCTCAATCGGTCAGGACGCCGCTTTTCAGTCGACATTGGTGCCCCGCTCACCGCGCCGTCCGGGCACGGATTTTACGAATCCTCTAGTGCTCGTCTCGATGAAATCGATGAGATACTCGAGTTCGACGCTGCTCTCCCAACCGCGCAGCTCCGCCAGTGCCTGTTGGGTGTTGAGTCCCGATCGAGTCAGCGTCCGCAGGGCTTTCTCTAGGTACCGCATGCTCTCCTCGCTGTGACCCTTACGTTGCAAACCGACGCGATTCAAGCCGTAGCAGGCCGGCTTCAATCCAACTGTCTTGGCATACGGCAAGGCGTCTTTCGTAATCACCGAGTAGCCGCCAATGTAGGCATGCCTGCCCACCCGACAGAATTGGTGAATCGCACTGAAAGCGCTGATCACCGCATCGTCGTGGACGTCCACATGTCCCGCCAACGTCGCCGCGTTACTGAGTACCACCCTGCTTCCTACTCTGCAGTCGTGCGCCACATGCGAGTAGGTCATGAAGAGATTGTTGTCGCCGATTTCGGTTCTGCCCCCGCCTCCCGCAGTACCACGATGCACACTGCAGTACTCGCGAAAACTATTGCCGTCTCCGACCTCGAGAACTGAGTGCTCGCCGACGAATTTCAAATCTTGCGGATCGAATCCGACACAGGCGAGCGGAAATATTCGATTGTTCTCACCAAAAGTGGCAGGACCCTGCACCTGAGCTCCCGCACCGACCTGGGTGCCTTTTCCCAGAGCGACGGCACTACCGATGACGGCATTCGGCCCTACGGAGACCCCGTCCGCCAGATCGGCATCGGAATCTACGTGCGCAGACGGATGAATTCGAACGGACACACGCAGGCTAGCTCGTAGCGCGATCGCGGCTAACAATGGCCGACGAACAGGTCGCTTCGGCAGCGACCTGCCCCCTAACCAGGACTCGGCCCTTCAACTTACAATGATTCTTTCTAAATCGAATGGCTTCAACTTCATATACCGCTTGATCGCCGGGAGTAACCGGACGCCGAAATCGAGCTCGCTCGATCGACATGAAATACACCACCTCATTCTCCCGGTCCGGGCGGTTATGCATCAGGAGTATCGCTCCGGCCTGCGCCAGGCCCTCGATCAGCAGAACCCCGGGCACCACGGGATGATCCGGAAAATGTCCCTGAAAGAACGGCTCATTGGCGGTGAAATTCTTCACCGCCACAATCTTCTTCTCGGGCACAATATCCTCGACCCGGTCCACCAGCAAGAAGGGGTAGCGATGCGGCAATACCGACTTTATCCACTCAATATCACGCCCTGGCATCGGCTTATTCTTTTGGGCTAGGAGCCGCCCTCAACTGCAGTCGCGTCATAGCGTCTGAGCACCTCATCAGTAACATCGATCGTCTCTTTCGCGAAGAGAATCCCGCTCTGGTACTTGTTGAAAATCGCCGTAAACCCCATCTCCGCTCCAGATTTCACGATAATCGGCATAATCTCTTTCTCAATCTGACCGAAGGCCTCATCGCGCTTTTTTTGGAGTTCACGATCGGCATCATCTTGGAATCGTCCAAAAGCAATCACCTTATCTTCCAGGGTTTTCTCTAGTTCTTGAAGCTTCTCGTTTGACAGGGAAAGCCTGCCCTCAGCGATCCTGCTTCGGTAGTCGGTGATCTCGCGTTGTTGCTCCTGCATTTCCGCTTG
>JAZFTL010000342.1:0-7502 GCA_036446675.1 Thermoanaerobaculia bacterium | reverse complement strand
GTATGGCCGATGGCGTGCATCAAATGAGTTTTGCCTAACCCGACGCCGCCATACAAAAAGAGAGGGTTGTAGCTGCGCGAAGGATTCTCCGCTACGGCCTGTGCGGCGGCATGGGCAAACTGATTGGAATTGCCGACTACGAAATCTTCGAATCGATAGCGAAGATTAAACGAACTCGAACCATGAGAAGGTGCATCTTGGCGCTGGGCAACCGAGAACAGAACGCGAAAAGACTCCCCTTTGAGCCCAGCGATTGCTCGATCCACTGCCGGCCGATAGCTTTGCTCTAAGGTGTGCGCAAAGCGTGGATTGGGAGCAAGCAGGACCAGGCAGTCCGGGTCTTCGGTGCGAGCCTGCAGCGGAGCAATCCAAGTGGAGAATTCGTCGGGCTCCAAGTCTCGTTGGAGCTGATCTCGAAGCAGCGGCCAGAGAGGCGATGAAGGAATAGAGGAGATGGCGCCAGAACCCCGTCAGGAATTTCCGCAATTGTGGAAAAGTTGTTGAAAAACTGCGACCGGCATGATTCCCTCGGTGTGAGGAATCGAAGCATAGCATACTGCCCGTCGGCCGCAACCTCTGGTCGGAGAGCTTAGCGCGAATCTTTTCCGAGGCAATTCTCATCCCAAAAGCGGAAAAAGAATCCAGACGAGCCACCTTTGAGCGTCCTCTGGGCAGGACAGACCCCAAGAGGGTCGGAGCCGCTGAAGAGGGGTCGGCCCGACGAAACGGTTGGCGCTGCGAGCATAAACAAAGAGGCACGGATTTTGCTTGCAGATAGAGTAGTTGTTCATTGAACGGTATGCGAGGAGGTTCCCCACTGAGAGCAATCCATTCACACCAGGCGGAGAACTAAAGAATTCCGCCCCAGCCAACTTCTTCCCACCCCACCCCTTAGGCTTACAAGGGTTAAACCAACCAACCATCCATACAGAACCTCCCGCATATCGCGATTCCGCAAGCCCCAAACAATTCGAGAAGTCCTCTCTCGGTGGCCCGTGCAGAGGCATATCACCCCCGCTCCTGCTGAGGGTAGCAGCGCCGGAAAGGCCCTTTTTTCGTCCCGCGCTGGAAGTCCGGTTCGTAGCGCGATAGGGTCTTGCGGCGCCTTCGTCAAGTGGCCGAATCGGCGCGAGGGAGCGCCACACTGACGACTCGCTGAGCCTCAGACGCCGCATCCGCCCCGGGTCTAACTTTTCCGTGCCCGACCGGACGAGCCATGATCAAGACGACACCGACCCAAGCCCTGCTGGCCTGGTACCGGAAGACGAAGCGCTCTCTTCCTTGGAGGATCAACGCCGAGCCCTATCGAATCTGGATCTCTGAGATCATGCTTCAACAGACCAGGGTCGAGGTGGTAATTCCGTACTATGAAGCCTTTCTTCGGCAGTTTCCCGACGTGGATTCGCTGGCACGCGCTCCTTTGAGCCCGGTGTTGGCGGCCTGGTCGGGCCTGGGCTACTACCGTCGGGCCCGGTATCTACACAAGGCGGCCCGGGTGATCGCCGGCAAGCGGGGCGGATTTCCTGGCTCGAGCCGAGAGTTGCGGCAGCTCCCGGGTATCGGCCCATATTCGGCCGCGGCAATCGCGAGCATTGCGTTCGGCGAAGTTATTGCCGCGATTGACGGCAATGTCGAGCGTGTAGCCGGACGGTATTTAGCTCTCGAACAAAACCCCCGCCGGCCCGAAGGACGACGACGAATCGCGGCCCTGGCGACAAGCCTGGTCGACAGGAAGAGTCCCGGCGACAGCAACCAGGCATTGATGGAGCTCGGGGCGACGGTCTGCATCCCACGGCAGCCCCGATGCGCGCAGTGTCCGCTCGAGCCCGGCTGCGAGGGTTGCCGCTCGGGGCGACCCGAAGACTTTCCGCCGAAGCAGCTGAGACCGGCGACGAAAACGGTGCGATTGATCGTCGCGGTGGCGCGACGGGACAAGGACGTGCTGCTCTTCTGCAGACCCGAAGAGAGCACTCAGATGGCGGGCTTGTGGGAGCTTCCCTGGGTGGAATGGTGTGGGCCGAGGAGGGCGGAGAGTCTACTTGGCGAGCGCTACGGGGGCCGTTGGAATCTCGGACCGAGGAGCGGGCGAGTTCTTCACACCATCACCAATCGGCGGCTGAGGCTCGAAGTGTATGGAGCGTCCTTGCGGTCGGCCGGGGAGATTCGCGAGGCCCGGGAAGCCGGGTGGTTCTCTCCCGACGAGCTTGGTCGGCTGGCGACGTCGTCGCAAGTGGCGAAGGTGCTGGCCTGCCTCGCGCCTTCTGAAGAAGCCTAGATCTGGGGAGGAGGGATCTGGGTACCGGAGCCGGAGGGCGCGGAAGAGGCGTCGGTGCCCCCTGCCAGGATATACCAACCGACGAGTTTTTCATCGACCTCTGCTAAGCGCTCAGAGACCATCGTGCAAAAAATCTGCAGCAGTCGACTCGACGAAACCTTGCCGATGTCGAGAATGCCCTCCAAAACATCGCGATGGATCGCCAACAAGACCGCGCCATCCGAGTGCGCCGAAGCATGTGCGGAGCGCGGCTGCTTGTCGATCAGGGCCATCTCGCCGAAATAAGAGCCCCGACCCAGGAAGGCAAGAGCTTCCTCTCCGGCTCCGGGAATGAACTTACTAATCATCACCTTGCCGTCAAGGACGACATACATGGTGTCGCCAGGCTCGTTTTCAGAAAAGATCGACTGGTGCCGCGCGAACTGTACTTCCTTGCAGAGCGAGGAGAGGAAGTTGATCTCCATCGCAGAGAGTTTCTGTTCTTGGAAGAGGCTCCGCTTGGAGGCCATATCGATGCGGACCTTCTGTCGCTTGCCGACCGGTGCCTGGAAGTGAGGCTTGTCCTCGGAGCCGACATGTTGGCTGAAGAAAGTGGCCAGGCGCTCATTCGCCAACCTCAACTTAGCAGAGAGTGATCTCCAAAACGCCCACATCAAAGCCAGGTTGAACGCCTTGTCCTTTTCGGAAATAGTGGTCAAGCTGCTTACCTTGCAGGTAACGAGCTTGACAGGCGTAATGGCTTCGGCGTTATTTGAACGGGCCCTCTGGGTGATATAGCTCGACTCGCCGAGGAGATCACCCGAGGAGACTGTTCGCAAGGCGAATTGGCCGTATGCGGTAGGCCGCCAGAGTCGGACCTTGCCCACATCTACGGCATGCAGATCGTAGGCCGGGCCAGCCGAGCGAAAGATTGTTGCCCCGGCCGCAATCTCCTGCAAGGTGGCGCTGTCCGCCAACGATTCCAGGTGGGCGTCGCTGAAGTGAGAGAACAGTGGAATCTGGCGTAATGCCGATAGAATCTTCAAAGCTCAGCCATTCTAGCGCGATTCCGCCAAGGGTGGTTGTCACAGATTCCACCGCGGGAGGGCGATCGATTTACAGTAACGGCAGCTGCGCCGGCTTGGCGAACTCCCAGATCAAAGCTTCAACGCGATCGAGCCATCCGTCGCGAGCCTCCGGGTCGAGTCGATGTGAGTCCAGGCCACGGGTCACCAACTCGCGCTCTAAACGCTGGTCGATAGCGCGCTGAAAGACCGGGTTAGTGGCACGAATACCGTCGATCGCCACCTCATCGACGATCGGAACGTGAATCAGCAGATCATAAGTGGCCATCCAATGATTCACCAAGCCCTCGAGGCCCGGTTGTTCGCCTTTCGCCAGCAACAGATAGACATAGTTGTCCAAGATGCTGCGATCGCTCAGGACAACCGGATAGCGTTCCTGGGCCAGCAACTCTTCGGCAATCTGAGTGTGGAGAATCCACGCCTGCGCCGCCAGGCCGGTCTCCTCATTGATCGGCAGAGGGCATCGGCGCGCCACCTCGCGCACCACATCCAACGAAATGTCTCGCGCCTTGAGCCGTCCGGCGAGGGCGTAGCACATCGTTGTCTTGCCGACTCCGTGGCTGCCGATAAAGGCAACCTTTAAGCGCGCAATGCTTGGGACGTTTGGAAGGTTCGGATCGTTAGGCATGGCTCGGCATCATCCGTTGGGGTCCGCGAACCTAGAGTTCGCGGCGTCCCGCCAGCGACCGGGCCAGGGTGACCTCGTCGGTGTACTCAATATCTCCTCCGACGGGCATACCGAAAGCCAGACGGCTGACGCAGATGCCCTGGGCCTTGAGCAACCGGGCCAGGTACAGGGCTGTGGCTTCGCCTTCCACGCTGGGATTGGTGGCGAGAATAACCTCTTCGATCCCCTCGAGGCGGTTCATCAGTCCGGAGATTCGCAAGGACTTCGGCCCAATGCCGCGCTGCGGCGAGAGGGCCCCCATGAGAACATGATAGCGACCGGTGTACTCACCGGTGCGTTCCATAGGATGAATATTAAAGGGTTCTTCGACAACACAAAGCTTGGTGCTGTCGCGCTCCGGATCGGTACATAGGGAGCAAGGGTCGATCTCGGTGATGGCATTACACACCGAGCAATTGATCAGTCTCTCCTTGACCGCAACGATCGAATCGGCCAGATTCTTCGCTTCGACGAGTGGTACTTTCAGCAGGTGATGGGCCAGCCGTGTCGCCGTGCGCTTCCCAATACCGGGCAGACGAGCAAACTCCCCGATTAGCCGGGTCAGAGGATCATTCATGTCCGCAAGAGGTTGAGAGCCACGGTTACATCATCCCGGCAAGGCCGGGAATACCCGCCGCCATTCCACCGACGCGCTGCTGCATCTGTTCATCCACGAGTCGGGAGGCTTCGTTAAAAGCGGCGACCACAAGGTCTTGCAGCATCGCGGGATCATCAGGGTCGAGCACCTCCGGGTCGATCGTTGCAGAGAGGGCCTGCTTGTGGCCGTTCATGCGCACGGTAACCATACCGCCGCCGACGCTGGCATCAACCTCTACCCCATCGAGCTCCTGCTGGAGTTTTTCCTGCATTTGTTGAGCTTGCTTGAGCATCTTCTGTATGTTCATCGGTTTCGAGTCCTTTCAATTGTCACCGGTCATCGGGGCCAACGGTGCGTGCGGTACCACCAAAAATATCGAGCGCGGCTTGCACGGTCGGGTGTTGTAACGCAGGATCTGCCGGGCTCGATGGCGGCTCAGCACGATCAGGGGCAGCAGATTCGTTCGGGTCGCCCCGAGCGGCGCGATCGAAACCGGTGTTGGGGTTGGCGCTCTCGACCGGTTGCCAGCGCGCCGCCTGAGACCAGACCTTCTTGACACACTCGTCGAGCAGCAGCCGGTTACTCTTGCGCGCCAAAGCGTTTTTTAACAATGCGTCTCCCGGCGGCAGGTGAATGCTCAAAAGGTCGTCGGCAAAGAACAGCTTGCCGGCACCTGCCAAGTGAGCGGCCAGCGGTTGCTTGCGCCGGCCGATCTGGACCAAGAGTTCCTGGATGTTCTTGTCCATTGCGGCGAGTGCAGCCTCGGAGAGTACGGCGGACCCTGAATTCTCTTCTGATTTGGTGGCCTCAACGGACTTGGCCGGCGCGACATGCTGCGCCGACTTCGACACCTCGACGGATTCGGACGGAGCCGTTTCAGCGGTTTCCGGCGGCGTATCGGTTGCTGGCGAGGCGGCCTTTGAGCCCCCTGCCAAGACATCTTCAATGTGGCGCAACTGTGGCAGCTCCGCCATGCGCAGCCAGACGATCTCGAGCGCCAACGCGCCGGCCTCGGTGCGCCGCACGCTGTTTTCACTTTGCAACAGATGGTGTAGTAAGCGCAGCAAGCTTCTCTTTCCCGCTTCAGGTCTCTTGCTGAGCTCGGCCAGCGCCAGGGCCTCGTCTCGGGGTAGATCGACCTGATCCGGCGATCCGCCAAGGGTAAGATGAAGGGCGTCGCGGCAATAGGCGAGAAATTCCGTATACGCCAGTCGAGGATCCCAGCCCGCGGCCTCAATGTTCGCCACAACCTGCACGACTACGGCGCTGTCTCCGGTCAAGATCGCCCCGAGTAGCTCTAAGTACATCGCTGCGTCGAGACCTCCGAGCAGCCGGGACACGTCTTCGTCTTGAATCGTATTCGAACCGTAAATAGACAGTTGGTCGAGCAGGGCAACCGCATCGCGAACGCTGCCGTCGCCGGCGCGAGCGATCATCCGCAGGGCGGTTTCGCTGGCTTCGAACCCCTCGGCGGCAGAGAGGGAGCGCAGATGATCGGTGAGGGCTTGGAAGGGCACCCTGCGGAAGTTGAATTCCTGGCAGCGCGAGAGAATTGTGGCGGGCACGGCGTGGGACTCGGTGGTCGCAAAGAGGAAGACGAGGTGCTCCGGCGGCTCTTCGATAATCTTGAGTAAGGCATCGAAGGCCTGCCTGGACAGGCGGTGGATTTCGTCCAAAATCACCACCTTGTAACGATCGCGCGCCGGTCCGTACTGAAGACTTTCGGTCAGTTCGCGCACCTGTTCGACCTTGGAATAGGTAGCGGCGTCAATCTCCAGCACATCAAGATCTGAGCCGCCGGTGATTTCTTTGCAGATGACGCAGGCGTTGCATGGATCGGAAGCCGGCCCTTTTTCGCAATTGAGCGCTTTAGCAAAAATCCGTGCGACACTGGTCTTGCCTACCCCGCGAATGCCGGAAAAGAGATAGGCCGAGGCCACCTTTCCAGTACCCAGAGCATTGCGCAGAGCCACCACGGTCTCTTCTTGGCCGACGACGGCGGAGAAATCTTGAGGGCGAGTCTTACGTGCGAGTATCTTGTAAGTCATAGTGATCGCGACAGAGATCGACGAAGGGTTCCGGTGAATCTGCGGCACCCGGCATGGATACCTTATCGCTGCTCCCTTCCGGGCCTGACGAGGTTCGATAGCAGCCGATGCACAGGACCCGAACCCTTCGTCGGTCTCTGCTTGACCCGATGCTATGCGGAGTCATCGGGCTTGTAAAGATGGCGTCATAACCATTACCTGGAGAGGACCTCGTTGAGGCTGCTAGACTGCGCTCCTTGCCGGCTCTAGTGTACAGCGCCATAAGTCCCGGGGCCTTGGCGACCCTGCACACCGACGGTTGGCGGGAGGAGCTTGTGGACGATGCCGCGTGGATGGATGAGGCCCTAAAGGAAGCTCGAAAGGCGGCCGCCGCCGGCGAGGTGCCGGTAGGAGCGGTGGTGGTGCGGAACGACCAGGTCATCGGGCGTGCCGCCAACCGAAGAGAGCTTGACGGCGACCCGCTGGGGCACGCAGAATTGCTGGCGATCCGGCAGGCAGCCGAGGCGGTCGAGGGTTGGCGACTCACCGAAAGTACGCTCTACGTCACCTTGGAGCCGTGTGCGATGTGCGCCGGAGCCCTGGTCAACAGCCGGATCGAGCGCCTGGTCTACGGCGCCGGAGATCCCAAGGCAGGGTTCTGCGGCAGTCTCGGCAATCTGGTGCAAGACGAGCGCCTCAACCATCGACTTGCAGTGACCGCCGGGGTCGAGCACACAGAATGTTCGCGATTGTTGAAAGAGTTTTTTTCGGCCCTACGGCGAGCCTAAGACGGCAGAGTTCTTTGAGCAGATTGATGTGGAGAAGTGACCGAGTGGCCGAAGGTGCACGACTGGAAATCGTGTGTGCGGTA
>JAZFTL010000341.1:0-3775 GCA_036446675.1 Thermoanaerobaculia bacterium | reverse complement strand
TCGTCAACTCATTGGAGTGGTACCTGCCGCGGGTATTGGTAGTCGGTTCGGAGGGGCTCTGCCGAAGCAGTTTGTGGAGATATCTGGTCGTCCCCTGCTGGCTTGGACGCTCGATCGGCTCTTGACATGCGACATTCAGTTGCTCGTTGTAGCTATCGAGGAGCGGCTCTTGGATCGCGCCAGAATGATGCGTCCTGATGACTCTCGAATTCGCTGGATTGTCGGAGGTCTGTCGCGGCAGGAATCGGTGGAAAGGTGCATCAGGAGCTATGCCGGTTCAGCTGATGACCTGATTCTGGTACACGACGGAGCCCGGCCGGCAGTTGCGAAGGAGGATCTAGATGCTACTCTTGCCGCCGCATTGAAGGCGGATGGTGCAGTGCTGGGCCGATCGATGGCAGATACGATCAAGCATGTAGAGCACGGGTCGATTTGCTCGACTTTAGATAGGACAACGCTATTTCAGGCGGAAACGCCTCAGGTATTCCGTCGCGCTGTTCTAGAGCGCGGTATCGAACGGGGGCATCGGGAGGGGTTTGTCGGCACCGACGAGGCATCGCTCGTCGAGCTGCTCCCCGACGTCGAGATAACGGCGGTAGAGGCGACGCAGCCGAATCCGAAGCTCACGGAGCCGGCGGATCTAGCCCATATCGAGTGGCTGCTTGCGCAGCAGTTTGCGGGCTCGAATTGAGGGATACCCGTGACCTGTTTTAAAGTTCGGGTGTGACTCGTCGTTGGCAGGAACAGGAGAGGAACGATCCAGGTGTTGAGAATTGGACAGGGCTACGATATTCACCCCCTGGTCGAGGGCAGACCGCTCCTGCTTGGCGGAGAGAGGATTCCCTTCGACAAGGGGCTCGACGGGCATAGCGATGGTGATGTGGTGTTGCATGCTTTGGGCGACGCGATCCTTGGAGCGAGCGGGCTGGGCGACTTAGGAGATCATTTTCCACCGAACGACCCGCGATGGAAAGGCGCCGATAGCCTGATGCTCCTGCGGGTCATTGTCGATCTCGCATCCGAGAGGGGCTTCACCATAGCGAACGCTGATCTTTGTGTTATTGCCGAGCTTCCGAAGCTCGCCCCGTACCGCGAGTCGATCCGGTCTCGACTGGCTGAAACTCTCTCAATCTCTATCGATGCGGTGAGCTTGAAGGCGACGACCAACGAGGGACTGGGTGCCATCGGCCGTGGGGAAGGCATCGCGGCTCTGGCGGTGGTTCTTCTCGAGAAGGCCTAACACCCCTGTCGGCGATGTTGATTTATGGCTACCATCCTGTTCGGGAGGCGTTGCTGCACCGCCCGCAATCGATTGACAGAGTGCTGGTCGCGCGCCGCAGATCCGATCCCAAACGACAGGAGATCGAGCATCTCTGCCGGCGCTATGAGGTCGACTTGGTTTCGACCTCAGCGGAAGAGCTTTCGAAGATCACCGCAGGGGTGCACAACGGACTCGTCGCCGAAGTTCGCGAGGAGCCGGCGCCAAGCGTGCCGGCTAACGCTGACCCGGGCCTCGTCGTTCTACTCGAGGACGTGCAAGATCCTCGCAACTTGGGAGCTCTATTAAGGGTCTGTGAGGGAACCGGCGTCGGGCGAGTCTTGATCCGCGATCGTGGTAGTGCGCCAATCTCTCCAGCGGTGAGTAAAGCCGCGGCGGGAGCTGCGGAATGGCTCGCAATCGAGCGGGTGACCAATTCATTCAATTCTCTGGAAGAATTGAAACAGGATGGGTTTTGGATTTACGGCGCCGTGGCAGGGGGCGAGGCTCCATGGGCAATCGACCTGTCGGGTAAGGTCGTGGTGTGTTTGGGAGGAGAGGAGAAAGGACTCAGGGACCGGACCCGTAAGGCGTGCGATGGACTGATCGGTCTGCCCATGAGGGGGCACGTGGAGTCGCTCAACGTTGCGACAGCGGCGGCGGCTATTCTCTATGAAGTCGTTCGACAGCGCGGGATCAACCGATAAGGTCTCGACAGGTTGGCGCTCCAAGGAAACATGCAAAACATTGCGTTTATTACAGTTGTATGAGAACATTTAGCCGTTGCGTAAGGGCGCATGTGCAGTAAGAGCGGTAAGTATTCCTCGAACACCTCCCCCGCAGTCGTAGTAGATAGTCAAAGCACCTTAATTCTTAAGATTTTCGTAATCCGTATTCATTAAAAATCATTGAAGTTACCCCCTCTCTAGTTGAGGGGATGCATGGTCGCGATACTCGCGACAGTTATCATCAACTGCAGTAAGGAGTAAGTAATGAGTGAGCAAGGTACAGTCAAATGGTTTAACGACGCAAAAGGATTTGGTTTCATCACTCGTGAGGATGGCGGAGACGACGTGTTCGTCCACTATTCCGCTATCGTCGGAGAGAATTTTCGTTCTCTGAGCGAAGGAGACCAGGTCAATTTTGAGGTCGGAGAAGGCCCGAAGGGCCTGCAAGCGAGAAACGTCGTTCGGGCCTAGCCTGAAGCATTGCGACTGTTAATGCTCCGCCGGGTTTGCTCCCGGCGGAGCATAACTTTTTGCGGATCACAAATAGCCGCGCGGACTCCCGGAGTTACCGGTGGTAAAATTCGCTTGATGCAATTGAAAGGGAAAGTTGCGCTCGTCACTGGCGGAGCTCGTCGCTTGGGCAGAGAGATAGCCCTCGCCTTGGCAGGAGAGGGTTGCGATGTCGCCATTCACCACGGTCGATCCGAGGAGGAGGCGAGCGAAACCGTCGACCGCATTGCCGATTTGGGAGTTCGTTCGAGTGGTTTCCGGGCGGATCTGTCGCAGGCCGAGCAGATTGATGGGCTTTTCGAGGCCCTGGAGCAGGAGTACGGGAGGCTCGATCTTCTCGTCAACAGCGCGGCGACATTCGTTAGAACTCCATTCGAAGAAATAGCTCCGGAGCAGTGGGATGCTGCGTTGGCGGTGAATCTGCGCGCCCCGTTTCTCTGTTCTCAACGAGCCGCTTCATTGATGAGACGCTCGCCTCGAGTGCCGCAAGAGCCGGCCCACATCGTTAACTTAGGAGATCTCAGCGGACTTCAGATCTGGCCACAGTTTGCTCCCCATGGTGTGAGTAAGGCTGGTTTGATGCATCTGACCCGCGCGATGGCCAGGGAGATGGCTCCAGAGATCAGGGTGAATGCGGTGGTACTTGGGGCGATTCTGCCGCCTCCGGGAGTAGATGAAGAGAGCGCGGCATGGCGCCAAGTCGGCGAGAGATTACCCCTAGGTAGAGTCGGCAAGGCGGCAGATGTAACCCAGAGCGTACTGTTTCTGTGTCGGAACACTTTTATCACGGGAGAGGAGCTGGTGGTCGATGGCGGTGAACGCCTGGTCGGTCCGTCGCATCGGGACTAACCGGCGAGTACTCCTCTCCAAGTCATACAGGTCAAGCGAGGTTCGACAAGATGAGTCGAGATAAGATCATCATCAAAGATCTCTTGGTTCGCGGAATTATTGGAATGAACGACTGGGAGCGCCAGAAAAGTCAGGACATCCTGGTGAATTTGACCGTGGAATACGATTTAGGGCCCGCCGGTGAGTCGGACGAGGTTACCGATACTCTGAACTACAGGTCCCTGACGAAGGCTGTGATCGCCTACTGCGAGACCTCTAGCCACTTTTTGGTTGAAAAATTGGCGGCACAGGTGGCGAGGATCTGCGTCGTCGACTTCGGGGCAGCGAGTGTCGTAGTGCGGATCGAAAAACCGGGTGCGCTCCGCTTTGCCTCGTCGGTAGGAGTTGAGATACAGCGAACTCTTGCAGATTTCAATTAGATATCGGTTCT
>JAZFTL010000340.1:0-4826 GCA_036446675.1 Thermoanaerobaculia bacterium | reverse complement strand
CGAAGGCGGTGTTGGCCCGCTCGCGCTCGATCTCGATGAACGATCCCACCAGACTGTGGCTCGGGGTCGCGGAGATGGTGAGCTTGCCCTCGGTCCGGTCTTCGTTATCGGTGGTGTCAAAGGAAATGAGAGTCGTGTTTGTTTGGCCCGTAGTGGACTCTGCCCGCTGCCGTAATGCTCCGAAGAACCAGAGGTGGTCCTTCCAGAAGTAGCCACCGAGGGTGGCCGACTCTTCGTGCGAAATATCGTCGATCCGATCGTTGGAGAGCGGTGTCTTCGCCTCCCAGTCGTTGTTCTCGTAGTTTATCCGTAACGAGCCGGAGAACTGATTACCACCCGACTTGGTCAGAACGTTGACGACGCCACCGGTAAAACGGCCGTACTCGGCCGATACGCCGGAGGTTGCTACTGTGGTCTCTTGAACCGCATCTTCAATGAAAAGCGGTAGCGGCGTGCCGCGAACGTTGTCCATATTGGGAACTCCATTGATCATGAAGAGATTCTCAAAGGACATCGCGCCGTTGATCGAAGGCGCGGCAGATGGGCCGGTGTCGTGGACACCGGGAGCCAGATTTACGATCGATAGAATCGACCCCGTGACCGGCAGAGCGTTGATCTCCTCCCTGGTGAAAGTAGTGGCGGCCGTTCCGGTCTCGGAGATTTGCTCCGAGAGACTGGTCACCACGATCTCTTCACTGATCTCGGACAGCTGCATCTCGATGTTTGCGGTGCCGATCTGTGCCGCCGAGACTTTGAACTCGGTGACCGCGGTAGCAAAGCCATCCAGTTCATAGGTGATTTTGTACACGCCTGCGGGCAACGAGACCAGCTTGTAGGAACCGTTGATTGCCGTAGTCGTGGTGCGTGCGCCCTGCAGTCTATCCGAGGTCGCAGTAATGGTTACTCCCGGAAGGGAGGCGCCTTGGGCGTCCTGCACGTTTCCGACGAGTGTGCCTCTGGGGACCTGAGCCTGAGCCTGCGGCACCAGCAAAAGAGCTGCTACGGCAAGCATCAGTGCTACCTTGACCCCGGTTCTTTCTCTAGCGATAAAACTCATACGACGGACTCCTCTTGGTGATTAATGTTGTAGAGGGTTGCAACCCTCTCTCTTCATTAACAAATCCGCGATGACTCCGGGTCGATTTAGGCCGGAACGCGGCTCAAATTGTCCTCTCTAACCAGGCTTATACATTGCAAATACCAGGCCAGCTGTGAAGGATCTAACAGCGAAAAAGCTAACTCGTTGATATGAATTGAGTTAAGTCCCATTTACCAGCTTGATCAAGAGCCTTTCATCAGGTCTTTCTGAAGATAAAATTCAATTCTTTGATCCTACAATTCAATATTACGAATCGAATTGTACGATTCCTAAACTTCTATGTCCTCGAAGGAGACTAGACTCTACTGATCCGCCCAGTCTCTTGTCAAGACAATGCGGCTGCGGCCGGCCCGCCGGCTGTCTCGCACCCCTATGCTACGATCTCGTTTCGAAGGGTCTGGAATGATACCAACGAAGTCAGCAACCAGTGCCGTTCGTCTTTCAGCCCAACTTTTAGGAGGCTGGAGTGGAGTCCGGTTTCCTAGCAGCCTCTTAGGCCTCTACCTTGTTGCTCTGCTCACCGGGATGAGCTGTTCGGATCCTGAGGAACAGCTCGGTGGAACACCATCCTCAAGCGGTTCACGAATCGCGCTCTCCACTGAGAGGCGGGCGGACCGGTTATCTCCTCGCTCAGATGTCTTCATCGAGAGGGCCCTCGAACTGGGTTTGGACTTCGTCCACTTCAACGGCATGACCGGTGAGTACTACATGGCCGAAGTCACCGGCTCCGGCGCAGCTCTTTTCGACTACGACAACGACGGCGATCTCGACATCTACCTGGTCCAAGGAAATCTCCTCGGTCCCGGCAAGAGCATGAGCGACGCTCTCTTCCCCTATCTTGGGGAGTCGCCGCCGCGCGACCGCCTCTTCCGTAACGATCTCGAGGAGCTTACAGATGGATCGATAACGCTTACCTTCACGGACGTGACAGCGGAGAGCGGGATCGACGCCACGGGCTACGGTATGGGGGTCGCGACCGGTGACTATGACAATGACGGCTGGACCGATCTCTATGTCACAAACTACGGCAACAATCAGCTTTGGCACAATAACGGAGATTTGACCTTCTCCAACGTAACCACGACTGCAGGGGTGGATGACCCTAAATGGAGCGTCCCGGCGACCTTCTTCGACTTCGATCAGGACGGTTGGCAGGATCTGTTCATCGGAAACTACATCGCCGCCCGTTATGAGCACCGACCGACCTGCCGCGACTTCATCGGAGCTCAAGATTACTGCGGTCCCGGAACATTCGATCCACTACCCGACCGCCTGCTCCACAATCTAGGGGACGGCACTTTCGAAGACGTTACGCAAGCAGCCGGTCTCAGCCATGGATTTGGCGGTGCCCTCGGTGTGGTAACTGCGGATTTCAACGGCGACGGACTGCCCGACATCTACGTCGCCAACGACGCTCTGCCCAACAATCTTTGGATTAATCAGGGCGACGGCACTTTCAGGGATGAAGCTCTGCTTGCCGGCTGCGCGGTCAACGGCCGAGGCAAAGCCGAGGCCAGCATGGGCGTCGATGTAGCAGACTTCGACGCCGACGGAGATCCGGATCTAATCATGGCCCACCTAACCGGCGAGACCAACACTCTCTATCAGAACGATGGCAAAGGTAACTTCGAGGACTTCACGATCGAATCCGCCCTCGGTCCCCCAAGCCGTCTCTTCACCGCCTTCGGCATCGGGTGGTTCGATTATGACAACGATAGCCGGCTCGACTTGCTGGTGGTGAATGGTGCCGTCAAGAAGATCGAGGCTTTGGCCAGAGTGCAAGATCCCTACCCTTTGCATCAGACCAACCAACTCTTCAGATACGTCGGGAGTCGCAAGTATCAAGAGGTCACGAGTGAAGCGGGTGAGGTGTTTCAGCTGTCGGAAGTCAGCCGCGGAGCCGCCTTCGGCGATATCGACAACGACGGCGACACCGACATCCTCATCTCAAACAACAACGGCCCCGTGCGGCTGCTCATCAATGAGGTGGGGAATCGCACGGCTTGGCTCGGCATCCGAGCGCTGGGGTCGAAGTCCGGTTCCGATGCGCTCGGCGCGCGAATCGTTGCTCTCAGGAAGGGCTCGCCTCCCCTTTGGCGTCGGGTCGAGACGGAGGGGAGCTTCTGTGCAGCAAACGATCCACGCGCCCTGTTCGGACTCGGCACCAACGATGAGATCGATTCGATTCAGATCTACTGGCCCGACGGCACGGCGGAAGAGTGGACGGATGTCGCAACTGGAGACTACACAACACTTCGTCAAGGTACCGGCCGGGCCATCTCCAGCAACCGATCCTCTAAGGTTGATGATTCATGAATTCGAGAGCGGCTATCCTGCTGCTAGCAGCCCTCGGAGCGATCGGGTCGATCGGATCGATCAGCTGCTCAAAGCCGAGGGCGATACCATCTACGGCAGCACCGGCCGCTATCTCTCAGTCTGAGCTAAGGCCCATCTTGGCCCCCGACCTCAGTCAGGCTGAGCCGTCGGTTCGCGAGCAGCTCGAGGCAGAATACGACTCACTTCACGACCTGTTGGCCGGGGACACCGGCTCTGCACAACTGGCGGAAGGCTTCGGTGAACTCGGCCTGCTTTACGTTGCATACACCTTTAACGGTGCCGCCGAGGATTGCTTTCAGAACGCGCAGTCTCTTGCACCCCAAGACTACAAGTGGCACTACCTTTCGGGATATCTCCAACAGATTCAAGGGAGACTCGACGTCGGAATTCAGTCGCTCGAAGATGCGCTGACGCTGCGTCCGAATGATCAACCCAGCCTGCTCCGACTCGGCGCAGCACGACTCGAGCAGGGAGATTACAACGGAGCCCGGAGGTACTACGACCGGGCCCTCGCCGGCGACCCCAGGTCAGCCGCGGCTCTCGACGGCCTAGGCAAGGTCATGGCTGGATCGAATGACGACGCGGCAGCCGTAGACTTCTTCGAGCGAGCCCTGGCCCTGCAGCCCACTGCTTCGAGCATCCACCATGCCTTGGGCCTGGCCTATCGCAATCTCGGTCGCCGCGAGTTGGCGCAAGACCATCTGGCCAAAGGAGGGAATGCCCCGGTACTCTTCAGCGATCCCTTGCTGCAGGAGACCACCGGCCTCGGAAGAAGTGCTGAGATCTACCTGGTCCGTGCCGCTCAAGCTTTCAGCGAGGAGCGCTTCGAGGCGGCCGCCGGCTACTACCAGGAAGCTCTCGAGTTGGATCCTCTGGAATTCACTACCTATAAAGCCTTCGGCTTCAGCCTTGAAAAGATCGGAGATCTAGACGGCGCTATCGAGCAACTCAGCCTGTCTCTTCACCAGGCTACTACGGGAGACGAGTCACGCGACCGCCTGGAGCGCTCTGAGGTCTATCGAATCCTCGGCGGACTTACAGTCCTTCGCGGCCGCCAGAAAGAAGCCATCGAACATTTTCGACAGGCGGTCCAACTGAATGCAGAGAACCTCGATGCCCGTTCTAAGCTGGCCAACGCCCTGGCGCGACAGGGCGCTTTCAGTGAAGCCATCGGTCACTATGATGCGATTCTCGAAGCTCTCCCCGATCACGCCGAGACCCTAGTTCGTCGAGCCACGGCCAAGATCAATCTCGGCCAAGGAGGACCGGCGCTGGAAGACTTCGACCGCGCCACGCAGCTCGAGCCGGCAAACGCCAAGATCCGAAGTCGGTACGCTGCCGCACTCGAGTTCCTAGGTAGATCGCGCCAGGCACAGGCCCAACTGCAGGA
>JAZFTL010000339.1:0-4884 GCA_036446675.1 Thermoanaerobaculia bacterium | reverse complement strand
CAAGCCATCTCCGTGGTCGATGAAAACACTCTCACCCGAGAAGAAGAGGGCAGCGCTGAGCACCACTCTTCCCACCGCGGTGGACAGCACTTCAGTTCCATCATCGGCCACATAGTCGGTTCCGGTGTGTGGGCTTCTCGGCTGGTCGTTAAAAAAGCGTCGCGCACCAAAGCGGCCACCTGGTGGTAGCGAGCGCAAGGGTGGAGCCAGGGGTAGCCGGAATCGCCGCGGCGATGCTGTATTCCATAACGCTCCAACTGCCCGTTGATCTCGCCGCACGCGGCTCAAGTCTGTCGCCGACAGGTTTACTTGCGAGTCACTCTGCAAGGTAATTCTCTGCACCTCATAGGGGTAGTCGGCAATCTCGATGGTCGACATCTCACGCCCTCGCGGAGTCCAGCGGAGAAGCTCTCGGCGTCCCGGCAGCGCCAAGAGGTCTATCGGATACCAACAAGCGTCCTCGATCGGCAGCCATTCTCGACTACCTGCGCCGCACTTGCTCACCTCGGCTCCACTCCATTTAACGACAGTTCCCGGGAGTGCCGGCTCCGCGGCGGCGATCGGCTTCAGTCCGATGGAGACCACACTGGCAGTTGCCCAAATCCACAGAAACTTCGCGGTCAATCGGAGCGGCCCGCACCGAAGTTGCTCTCTCTTATACTGTACTGCTAGCATCTGCCCAACAAATATGGATAATTTGACTGCAAGCGGTCGTTGTTTACGACCATATCGACTACTCGTTTTCAGGGAGCTCATACGATGAATCATCTGACTCGCTTCGCCTGTTCCGCACTTATTCTACTGCTCTGTGCCGTACCGGGGCAGGCCCAGCAGACCAGCCAGAACAATTCAGCGGATGATCTGGAAGAGGTTGAAGACATCATCGTTGTCACCGCATCCAGAACCGAACAGCCCCTGCACGAGGTCCCGGCAGCCATGACAGTGCTTACTGCCAAAGACCTCGAGCGAATTCCCGCCGACGACTATGGGGACTTCTTGCGCAATGTGCCAGGTCTCAATGTCTCCCAGATGAGCGCTCGAGATATTCAAATTACCGGTCGTCAAGCCACCAGTAGCCTCTCGACAAGTGAACTCGTACTGCTCGACGGGCGCACGTTGTATTTAGATTTCTTCGGTTTTGTGATGTGGGACTACGTGCCGCTCGATCCCAAAGAGATCAAGCAGATTGAAATAGTTCGTGGACCCGGTAGTGCTGTTTGGGGAGCCAACGCGATGAGCGGCGTCATTAACCTCATCACCAAGCGACCGAAAGAGATGCAGGGTACGAGCATCACGCTTGGCGCAGGTGAATTCAACACGACTTCAGCGAGCATCACCCACGCCGGAGTATCCGGCAAGTTGGGCTATAAATTCTCGGCCAGCTATTTCAAACAGGACCCTTACGATCGACCGACTGGAGTCATTCCAGGCACCAGGGGTCCAGCCAATCCGGGAGGCACTTCCTATCCGGCATTCGAGAACAAAGGCACCGAACAGCCCAAAGGGAACTTCAGCTTCGACTACGACCAGAACGTCGAGACGAACTGGACCTTCGGGGGCGGCTGGGCCGCAACTGACGGAATTATGCATTCCGGGATCGGCCCATTCGACATTGCCTCCGGCGCCGCCATGAGTTACGTCAAGGCCGATTGGAACCACCGTGCGGCGCGGGCCACATTCTTCGTGAATGACTTGGACGGCGATGCGACCAATCTTCTTTCGGTAGGAGTCGATGGACGGCCCATCAATTTCGCCTTCGCGAGCCAGACCTACAATTTCGACTTTAGTAACACTTCGATCGCCGGCAATAGCAACATCTTCACCTACGGCGCCACCGCTCGGAGAAATAACTTCGACCTGTCGATCGCGCCGGCAGGTGACAAACGTGACGAGTACGGCGTCTTCATACAGGACGAGATCTTGCTGGGTGACAAGGCCAAGTGGCTGATCGGGGCGCGCTGGGACGACATCGATCCCATCGGATCCGTCGTGTCTCCACGTACCAGCTTCTTGGTATCGCCGTCACCCAACCATACCTTCAGGGCCTCATTCAACCGGGCCTTTCGGGCACCGTCGATGATCAACAATTTCCTCGATATCACCATCTTGAATCAGCTCGGTCCAGTGGCTCCCGGCCTGCCTCCCGGCATTCCAATTAACCCCAACGACATCCTCGCCGGCTTGGTCGCCGCCGGCCTGGTACCACCCGGGGTGCCCTGCGAATTCGTGCTCAACACCTGCGACCTGTTCTTCTACTCCATCTTCCCCTCGCACGCGGTCGGCAACCCGCTCGCCACCGAGGAGAAGCTCGACGCCTTCGAAGTGGGCTACGTCGGCACCTTCGGCCCAACCACCTTCACCATCTCGGCCTACCGCAACGAGACCACCGATTCGATCGACTTCTACACCTCGGGGGCCTACACTTCGCTCAACCCACCGCCGAACTGGCCACTGTCGTTCCTGGACCCCCCAATTCCGATCTTCCCACCCCAGCTCAACGGCCTCCTACCGTCGGAGTTCAGCTATCGAAACATCGGTGAGGTCATCGACAAGGGCGTCGAGGTATCGCTCAACTTTCAGCCCTCCATCGAGTGGTCGGTTTTCATGAACTACTCATACCAGCAAGAGCCTGAAGCGACGGGTATTGATCAGGTGACTCTTCCCAACGGCACGGTCCGTGACTCCATCAACACGCCACCCCAGAATCGAGCCAACTTGGGCGTGTCCTACAGCGGCCCGCGTTTTTTCACGAACTGGAACGTCAATTACGCCGACGAGGCCTTTTGGACGGACGTTCTAGACTCGCGCTTTTGGGGTCCGACCGACTCGTACACTCAGCTCAACGCCAGTGCCGGAGTGCACTTCGGAGGCGACCGGATAACCATTTCGGTCACCGCACAGAACTTGAACAATGAGACAGTTCAACAACATATCTTTGGCGATTTGATCGACCAGAAGATTACCGGGCAGGCCATCTTTAGGTTCTAGACTGGCGGCGGCGGCTGTGGTGGGCCGCGCAATCGTCCTGCTAGCGGGCACTTATGGGCCAAGCGAAGATACCGCTGTCTGCAAAGATCGGCTTTACAGCCTGGTTGGTGGTCTGGATTCCTGCCTGCTGGATTTACTACGGCCCAGAGAACTTCTTGTGGCTGTGCGACATAGCCAACTTCGTAATCGCTATCGGATTGTGGCTGGAGAGCCCTCTGCTGCTCTCCTCGCAGGCAGTGTCAGTGCTGGTAATCCAGATACTCTGGTCGGTCGACTTCCTCGGAAAGCTGACCCTCGGCAGCCATCCGATCGGCGGCACGGAGTACATGTTTGCGTCGAGCCGGCCCCTAGCAATTCGCGCCCTTTCTCTGTACCACTTGGCTGTACCGGTATTGCTGATCTGGGCCGTTCGCCGCGTCGGATATGATCGAAGGGGGTGGAAATTACAGAGCGGTATCGCCTGGATTATCCTGCCTCTGAGCTATCTCGTGGGCGACTCGGAGCGCAACCTAAACTGGCTCTGGGCACCGTTTGGAGTTACCCAAACACTCATGCAGCCGGAACTCTTCGTCTGCGTGGCGATGGTTCTTCTACCCTTGATTCTGTTCTGGCCCACTCACTTGATCTTGACGAGGTTGCTCGAGAGCTCTGCCTCAAATTGAATATCCCAACTCCCGAGCTAGCTCTCTGATTTTGCCTAGGATGATGCGGTGATTGTCAGGACCAGCTCGGAGCAGATGTTTTTGAACCGCAAGCAGACTTTCGACATCCGGGTCGGCGAACTCATAACTCGAGACTTTCTGAACTAGATCGATCTGCCCGGTGATGACCGGAGTGCTCACCAACTTTGCCATGGCCCGTCGAAGCACGTGGTCGAAATTTCCGCCGGGATACCCGAGATCTCGGTAGGCTTCATCCAACAATGGCTTGAAAGACTCGTAGAGCGAAGCCGCACCTCGAGCATCGATCGAATGGATCACCGCTGCGATTCCGTTGTATCGAGAGTAGCTCTGCGGATCGATAAAGCTGCGCTCGCCGATCTGTATCGCCTCGAATACGCCATCGATCTGAATCGGCTCGAGGTGACTCGTCGGGCTGACTCCACTAGCGACATTTTCGACCGCTGCCGCAAATCGGCGCAGCAGATTCTCTGAGAGAGTCCATCGAATAAACTCCGGATGAGAACTCAATTGCCCGACCATCTGCCGCAAAACGGCATCGCTCGCGGCTAAGGATGGCAACTTAAAAGCCGGCTCAGGCGCCTTGGCTTGGGACTCAGCTTGGGGTCTTAGTTCGGGCGCTGGCTCGGCGAGACGAACCGGCTCAGGCGCCTGCCGATTGCGAAAGAACCCAAAATAGAGTCCAAGCGCGGCCAACGCCAGCAAGAGCACGAGTAATAGAGACGATCTGGAACGGTCGGGGCGGCTCTCTGTGGCAATCGATTCGAATGAGGCGAGACCCAGGTTGAGGTCACCAAGCTCGTTGCTGGAGCCAGTCCATCTGTCGCCCTCATCTGTCGGCTGCTCCGAACTGTCATCAGACGCATTCTCCAGTTGAGCTCGGGTCGACTCCTCGCTCGCTGATTCACCTTCGTTTAAGAGGGGCTCCAGTTGTTCGCCCACACCGCTATCAGAATCTCTCTCGTCTGCCATGCACTTGACCTCCTGGTGGTATTCTATCTTCTACCACTGTTGCTCGTCTCTAAAGGATACGCTGACCGCCGCGGAAAATAGAATCGATGAGAAAAATTCGCCTCGGGAAGACCGACATCGAAGTTCCGGCGATTTCAGTCGGCACTTGGGCGTACGGCGGATCTAAAGGCATCGGGAAGAGATCAGACGGGTGGTCCGGACACGACGACAAGCAAGCTCTGGCCGCCCTGCAGGAGGCTTTTGA
>JAZFTL010000338.1:0-3013 GCA_036446675.1 Thermoanaerobaculia bacterium | reverse complement strand
TTGAACGACAGTCTGTGGGCTTCACTGCTTATCCGGTTCTGACTCGGAAGGGATAATAGAACCCGTTGTCGAGTCTGGCAGGTCAAACCGACAAGAACCGATCCCTTGTCATTCCGACCGAAAGAGAGGAATCTGGGGGGAGGGTGGCGGAGCACACGTTGCGGTCTTAGGGTGGGTTCCCCCTCCCAGATTCCTCCGCTCCGGCGGCTGCGCCGCCTCCGGTCGGGATGACAAAGAGTGCGAAGCTGCGCCGCCTTCGGCCGGGACGACAAGGGATGCGTAGCCTCATTCCTAGAGAACGTGGTCGACCCATTCATCGGCTACGATACCCATCCATCGGCTCAAACACCCACTCATCGGCCTGGATACCAGGTTGTGGGTGTCTCTAGCTCTGGGTCCGGAGGGCGTTGCTCTCGGCCCCTTCTAGTTCCGGGTTTGCGACGAGGTCACGAGGCCCTGACTTCCGAGAGCATGTAGAATCTCTCCAGACCTCATGATCGGCCAGACGATTGCGCAGTACCGGATAGTAAAGCACCTCGGCGGGGGTGGGATGGGCGTGGTGTATGAGGCGGAGGACACCAACCTGGGTCGTCGGGTGGCGATCAAGTTTCTGCCTGAGGAGATGGCGACTGACTCAGGGATGCTCGAGCGCTTTCGGCGGGAGGCGCGGGCGGCCTCGTCGTTGAATCACCCGCACATTTGCACGATCTACGATCTGGGGGAGCATCAAGGCAAGCCCTATATCGCCATGGAGTTGATGCAAGGCGAGACGCTGCAGCAGCGGATCAGCGGTAAGCCGCTGCCCATTGACGAGGTTTTGCGGCTGGGCGCCGAGATCGCCGATGCTCTGGAAGCGGCTCACGGTCAAGGGATCGTGCATCGCGACATCAAGCCGGCAAACATCTTCGTCACCGAGCGGGGCCAGGCAAAAGTTCTCGACTTCGGACTGGCGAAGATCACCACGGCTTTCTGGGGTGACAGCGACAGCACGGAACTGGCGACGGCGACGCTGGAGGCCCAACTGACACAGCCGGGAGTGACGATGGGGACAGTCGCCTATATGTCGCCGGAGCAGGCGCGAGCTGAAGAGCTGGATGCCCGGACGGATCTGTTCTCTCTCGGGGTGGTGCTCTATGAGATGGCCACGGGCAGACTGCCCTTTCCTGGGAAGAGTGCCGCGGATGTCATCCGAGGCCTGCTGGCCGACGCGCCTGAGACACCCTCGCGCCTCAATTCTGAGGTGCCGCCGGAACTGGAGCGGATCATTTTGGAGACTCTGGAGAAGGACCGGGAGTTGCGCGTCCAGAGTGCCGCCGAAATGAAGGCGAGTCTACTGCGTCTACAGCGGGACACCAGCATGAGCCCGCCTGCTGCGCCGAGTCCGGGAGCTGCAGGGCAGAGTGCAGCAATCTCCCGCCGCAAGTTATGGCTAGGGGTGGCGGCTGTGCTGGCGGTGATTGCGACCGTCTGGTTGGGAAGAGGGACTCTAGTTCCGAGTTCCTCTGACACCGCGGCTCCTAGCGAAGAAGCCGCCAAAGACTCTGCGGTGGCCGGCGAGACACCTTCGATTGCCGTGCTGCCATTTGTGGACACGAGTCCGGAGAAGGACCAGGAGTATTTCGCGGACGGTCTGGCAGAGGAGCTGCTCAACGTCCTGGCAAAGAACTCTGAGTTCAAGGTGGCGGGACGCACTTCATCATTTTCTTTCAAGGGAAAGAACGAAGATCTGCGGGTGATCGGCGCGAAACTCAACGTCGCTTCAATCCTCGAAGGGAGTGTGCGTAAGGCGGGCGATCAGGTGCGGATCACCGTCCAGCTCATCAACGTGACCGACGGCTTTCAGCTCTGGTCGGAGAGCTACGACAGGGAGCTCAAAGACATCTTTGCTATTCAGAAGGAGATCGCCGGTGCGGTAGCCGGAGCGCTTCAAGTTACCCTGCTGGGAGCGACCGGGATGGCCGCTGCAGAAATCGACCCAGAAGCCTACTCAGCTTATTTACAAGGGAAGTTTTTTCTCGGCCAGGGAAATGAGGAAGATCTCAAGAGGGCTGCGGCCTTTTCTGAGCGAGCGCTGGAGTTGGAGCCGAGCTATTCCCTGGCCTGGGTGAGCCTGGGCCGGGTTCGCTATGCGCAGGCGTTTTATGGTTTCTTACCGAAGACCGAAAGTATTGCTCAAGCGCGGCAGGCGGTAATGAGGGCGCTCGAGTTCGATAACACTTCGGTCGAAGCCCACGTGCTGCAGGGTAGTATCAAGAACAGCATTGACTGGGACTGGGAAGGAGCCGATACGGCCTTTCAACGGGCGTTGGATTTAGCGCCTGGGAGCGCCAGAGCGCTTCGAGGTGCTGCTAAACTCGCTGGAACTCTTGGTCGTTTCGACAATGCCCTGGCGTTGGATCGCCGGGCGGTGGAACTCGACCCACTCAGTGTCAACGGGCACACTGCCCTCGGCATGCATGCATTGTGGTCCGGACGGCTGGAGGAGGCCGAAAAGGGGTTCAGGAAGGCTCTTGAACTCAATCCGCAAGGGGTATGGCACCATGGTCGGTTGGGGTTGGTTCTTCTGGAACAGGGTCGCCTGAAAGAAGCTCTGCAGGAGATGGAGCACGAGACCGCTCGCGCTCTACGCAACTGCGGCCTTGCGGTGGTCTATCACGCGATGGGAAGACCGGAAGAAGCGGATGCAGCGTTAGCCGAGCTTCTCAAGGAGAGAGAAGGTCGAGCCGAGTTCTGGATTGCAAACGTCTATGCCTATCGTGGTGAGCTCGATCTGGCCTTTGAGTGGCTGGATAGAGCGTACGAAACACGCGACCCAGTGCTGTCGTTTACTCTGGGTAACCCGTTCTTTAGCAGCCTCCTTGACGATCCGCGCTGGGAGGTGTTTCTGAGGAAGATGAAGCTGGACGGGTGAGAGGTAGAATCAGTTCGAATCCAATGATCGGCCAGACTATAGCGCTGTACCGCATTGTGTGGCGCCTCGGTGGGGGTGGGATGGGGGTGGTGTATGAAGCGG
>JAZFTL010000337.1:0-2328 GCA_036446675.1 Thermoanaerobaculia bacterium | reverse complement strand
GCGTCTTCTCCTGGCAACGCTACTGGGAACCGGGTTGGTGGCTGCGGCCGGCGCAGCGTTAAACCATCTTCTGGAACGTGACACAGACGCTCTCATGGGTCGCACCGCGAATCGCCCCCTTCCGACAGGTAGGCTGCAACCTAGAAGTGCTCTCGTCTTCGGCCTCGCACTGGCGCTTGCTGGACTGGTGGAACTGTGGATCGCGGTGAATGCGCTGACTGCGTTGCTCGGAGCCGTAGCGTTGCTGGGCTATTTGGCTATTTACACGCCTTTGAAAAGGGTGACCTCCTTGTCGACTCTGGTCGGAGCGGTTCCAGGTGCCATTCCTCCGATGATGGGCTGGACGGGAGCATCAGGCCAACTCGAGGCTGGAGCTTGGGTCTTGTTCGGCATCCTCTTTCTGTGGCAACTCCCGCACTTCTTGGCGATTGGTTGGCTCTGTCGGGAAGACTATG
Source organism: Thermoanaerobaculia bacterium (assembly GCA_036446675.1). Classification (GTDB taxonomy): domain Bacteria; phylum Acidobacteriota; class Thermoanaerobaculia; order Multivoradales; family JAHEKO01; genus JAZFTL01. Next base: position 1,873 of record JAZFTL010000337.1, on the reverse strand, counting down.
CTCAGGCTGGCTTTCCGTTGCTGAGCGTGAAGGATACAGATGGTCATCGCACGGCGCGTCAGATGATGTCGTATGGAGCGGCGCTGATTCCGGTGAGTCTCTTGCCGACAGTCTTGGGTCTTACCGGCACCATCTACTTGCTCGGCGCGATAGCCCTTGGACTGGTATTTCTCGGATTCTGTGTGGCGTTTTCATTTTCGTACTCAGTGCGAGCAGCGCGTCAAGTTCTCTTGATGTCGGTGGTTTATCTCCCCGGGGTCTTGGCCTTTATTCTTCTTGATCGAGGTTTCTGAATCGACTCTTGTTCCGATCGCGATGGATCTTTCCGAGGCACCTCCAACGTCAGTGAATAGCGAATCGAGCTCGTATGAATTGATCTCGGAGTCGCTGGGTTACAGCTACGGTAAACGTCGGGCGCTTGACGGCGTCTCCTTTCAAGTAGAGCGCGGTGACATTTTCGGATTCCTCGGGCCCAACGGCGGCGGCAAGACGACTCTATTCAGAATACTGGCAACTCTTGCCTGTCCCCAAGGGGGCAGGGTGCAGGCATTCGGTTACGACTTGATGACCTCTCCGGCTGCGGTTCGCCGCCACCTGGGTGTCGTCTTTCAAGCTCCGAGTAGTGACGCGCACCTCTCGCTCTCAGAAAACCTGCGCCACCAAGGACATCTCTATGGACTTTACGGAAAGTCACTCCGCCGCAAGATAAGGAGATTGCTAGAGCGCTTCTCTCTCGAGGATCGAAGCAAGGAGTTGGTTCGAACCCTCTCTGGAGGCATGCGAAGACGTCTTGATATTGCCAAGGCCCTGCTCCATGAGCCACGATTGCTGCTTCTGGACGAACCGAGTTCGGGGCTCGACCCGGGAGCACGCCGCGGGCTGTGGAGCCTGCTTGAAGAGCTGCGCAGCGATGAGAAGGTGACAGTGCTCTTGACCACCCACTTCATGGAGGAGGCCGATCGGTGCGACCAGCTGGTGCTGCTCGATGAAGGGAAGATCGTCGGAAGTGGCAGCCCGGCCGATCTAAAGAACGAAATCGGAGGTAATGTCGTTACTGTTGTCAGCGATGACCCAGCCAATCTAGCCACCGATATTGAGCAGGAATTCGGGATTGTCTCAGAAGTACGCCAAAATGAGCTGCGCTTCGAGCACCCGAGCGCCCATGAATTTGTTGGAGAGCTGGCAGGCAAATACTCCGAACTGATTGACTCGGTAAGTGTTTCGCGTCCCAGTCTGGAAGACGTCTTCATCCAGCGCACCGGGCGCGGCTTGGTGGAGGAGCGTCGGTGAATTTTCTGGCTGCATACTCCCTCTGGTGGCGCGAGTTGATCAGATTTTTTCGTCAACCTACTCGGGTCTTGAGCGCGGTAGCCACTCCGTTGGTGTTCTGGTTGCTTATCGGTACCGGCTTGTCGAGCTCGTTCAAGTTACCTGGTGGTGGAAGCGAACTCTCCTATTTGGAGTTCTTCTTCCCAGGTACGCTGATTCTCGTCGTCCTTTTTGCGTCCATATTTTCGACAATTTCTGTGATCGAGGATCGCCAGGAAGGATTTCTGCAAGGAGCGCTCGTGGCGCCTGTGTCAAGGTGGGCGCTCGTGCTGGGAAAGGTTGCAGGCGGGTCCACGCTGGCGGTACTGCAGGGGGCATCATTCCTGCTGCTCGCACCACTGACGGGCATCCAACTCAGCTGGTCTTCTGCCGGTGCGGCGATCGGGGTTCTGGCCCTATTGGCTTTCGGCCTAACCTCCGTGGGTTTCGGGTTCGCCTGGAAAGTGGACTCAACCCAAGGGTTTCACGCCGTCATGAATGTGTTGTTTATGCCGATGTGGTTGCTCTCCGGTGCTTTCTTTCCACAGGCCGGTGCCCCCAGGTG
>JAZFTL010000336.1:0-2325 GCA_036446675.1 Thermoanaerobaculia bacterium | reverse complement strand
TAATGAAATCGCCACTCCGGGGGGGGGGGCGGCGAATATCGTTTCGCGAGCAGAGGGAGCCCCGGTGCGTCTGCTCTTTCCGGGCTCTGCAGGCATGCTACATAGTGAGGAGCGCCAACTTATTCCGCTCGAAGCTGCCGAGCAATCGATCCGCCAGCTGATTGAGGCCCTTCTCGAAGGTCCCCGATCGGAGAAATTGCACCGGCTCTTTCAGATCGAGGGTCTGTCGGTCGACGTTCTTCTCACTCAGAATTCACGAATCTACCTCAACCTTCTCTCCACCGAGCTGAGCTCCCCGCCCCCGATGGGGACGCACCAAGAGATGCTCACGGTCTTCGCTCTCGTCAATTCAATCATCCTTAACTTTCCTGAAATACGAGGGGTCGTCCTACTTTGGAATGGAGAACAAAACTCGACCTTCGCCGGCCATATTGACACCACTCGACCCCTGTCGGTCAACACCAGTCTCATCGCCAACCTTGCGGTATGAGTTCTGTCGGCCCGATAGGCATCTTCGACTCTGGGCTTGGGGGGCTCACCGTCGTCGCCGCCTTGATGAGACGGATGCCACATGAGTCGATTCTGTACCTCGGCGATACGGCTCGGTTGCCGTACGGAACGAAATCCGCTCAGACAGTGCTGCGCTACACCAAGAGAAACTTGAATTTCCTGTTGAATCGCGGCGTCAAGGCGGTCGTCGTGGCGTGCAACACCGCTTCGGCCCTTGCTCTAGATGACATCGAGGCACCAGTTCCCACCTGGGGAGTTATCCAACCGGGCGCTGCACGAGCCGCCACGATCAGTAAGGGTCGCATCGGAGTCATCGCGACGGACTCGACGACTCGATCTCAGGCCTATCCGCGCGCCTTAAAGGCGCTGCGCCCTGATCTCGAAGTAATGAGTGTCGCCTGCCCCCTGCTCGTACCTCTAGTCGAGGTAGGGTGGCTGGATGACGCAATCTCCACGGCGATTTGCGAAAAATACGTCGAACCCTTGCTGCGGTGGGGAATGGACACTATGGTCTTAGGATGTACCCACTATCCGATGCTGCGCAGCACGCTCCAGAAACTGGTCGGAGCAGAAATTCCCCTGGTTGACTCTGCGGAGGTGGTGGCCGCGCAGGTAGACGACGAGATCGACAGAGGCATTCGAGCCCCGTCTCAGAACACCCCGCAGCACCATTTCTGCGTTACGGACGCCGCCGAAGGATTCTCGAAGATGGCCAAGAGTTTCCTCGACGACACTAGCCTATCTCTCGAACTTGTCGAGGTTACTTAGGAAATAATCGGGAGTTCTATGAAGAATTCGAATTCTGAGGTGCGCAGAGCCGGCGGTCGCAGTTTCGACGAAATGCGACCAGTCAGCATCCAAACCGGGGTAATGAAGTTTGCCGAAGGATCAGCCTTGATCGAACTCGGCGATACGCGGGTCCTGGTTGCAGCAACAATCGAGCATCGAGTGCCGCCGTTTCTCGCCAACACCGGAAAGGGCTGGCTGACCGCTGAATACGCGATGTTGCCGAGAGCGACCGATACCCGATCTGTTCGCGAGGTCTCACGTGGCCGACCCAGTGGTCGCAGTTCCGAGATTCAGCGCCTGATCGGCCGCAGCCTACGATCGGTGGTCGACCTCAGGGCATTGGTTGACTTCACTGTTGTTTTGGATTGCGATGTACTACAAGCCGACGGGGGCACTCGAACCGCAGCGATCACCGGAGCTTATGTCGCGGCTGCCCAGGCGCTCGGAGAGCTCTTCCTCGCCGGCGATTTGGCTCAATGGCCACTCAAGGAGCAAGCCGCTGCAATTTCAGTTGGAGTCGTGGACGGCAAACCCCTGCTCGACCTAGACGCTTCCGAAGACCGTGTAGCAGATGTCGATATGAATGTCGTCGCGACTGCGGACGGCGATTTCATCGAGGTACAAGGTACCGGCGAGCGGCGCAGTTTTCCGCGACTGCAATTAGACGAGCTACTCGACCTTGCACTTGGCGGAATCGCTCAACTGGTCGACATACAGAATGAGGCACTGGGTTCGCTCCTCTCAGACGTAGAGGACGCTAGGCAGCGCCACCGTAGACCGGCTACCGCAGCGAAAGATGAAAGAACTCTTTGGAAGAAGCCCTAGGAGCCTAGAGAACTCGTCCTCGGAGCTCGACTTCTACAACCGGCTGTAAAGGGCTCGAAGTGCGAATCTTGAGAGTTCCCTTGAAAGCCCCTTTGGGCATTCCGGGGTCCAGAGTAAGAGAGATTTTATAGACTTTGCCTTCCTCAATGGCTTCGATATCTCCACGCACCCCCTGTAGATCGATCTGCACATCGTGAAGGC
>JAZFTL010000335.1:0-3164 GCA_036446675.1 Thermoanaerobaculia bacterium | reverse complement strand
GCTGGTTCTGAGCTACAAGCTACGAATTTTCCCTGCCGGTCAAATGAGCTGCGATCTTGGTAACAGCCCCTCGCCATTCATTCAGTTGAAGGATCTCCTCCATCACCTGTTCCTCCCATCCGTGGTTCTCGGCTTGAGTTTCGCCGGTGCCACATCTCGCTTCGTGCGCAATGGTATCCAGAGAGTTCTGCACCAGAGCTACATTCAAACCGCGGAATCCTTAGGAATATCAAGGTATCGCATCCTTTGCCTACATGCTCTGCGCAATGCTCTGGGACCGGTCATTCAGATTTTCGGACTGTCACTACCAGTGCTGCTGAGTGGCTCGCTCGTCATTGAGGTCGTATTTTCCTGGCCGGGACTCGGCCGCTTGACCTACGAGGCGATCCTGGCGAGAGACTACCCTCTAATCCTTGCCACTACTGCCCTAACCAGTGCCCTCGTCATTGTCGGAAGTCTCTTTGCGGATCTCGCTCAATCGGCTATCGACCCGCGAGCCGAGACAGTCTAGGAGTTTTTGCGCCGTCATGAGAACTCTCCACCTTCAGGGCCTAGCGCTCATCGCAGTCATCGCGCTTGCCTTCGGAGTTCCCTACCTCGCGCCGTATGACCCTGCGGAGCAGTTGGATCCGGCCTCCACCCGCTACAGCCCTCCGGGATCCAGCTGTTGGGTGATTGAAATGGCGGACGGTCGAGTGTTGGCAGCGGACCTCCAGAGCCGCCATCCCCAGCACGAAGCACTTCAGATAGTACGCCTGGGGCTAACCCTGGAGATCCCCATCGCAGACATCATCAATCTTTCAGACCAAGGAATTCCTGAGCGCCGGCGATTCCTCCTCGGCACCGACAAGTTCGGGCGAGATATCCTGTCCCGTCTACTCTACGGAGCAAGAGTCTCGCTCGGTATCGGCTTTCTGGCAGCGGGTATCGGATTCCTCCTAGGGGGCACCGTGGGCAGTATCGCAGGACTATCCGGCGGCATCATAGATCGCCTGCTCATGCGCTTCGTGGATGCTTTGCTGGCATTCCCCAGAATCTTTCTCGTGTTTACACTCTCCGCTCTGTTCGAAGGTCCGTCTTGGATGGTTATTGTCGTTCTAGGTGGCACCGGCTGGATGGCTGCCAGCCGACTCGTGAGAGCGGAAGTTCTGCGCGTCAAGGCGAGTCCGTGGGTTGAAGCTGCACGGGCCTCCGGGCAATCATCATGGAGAATTCTCACCCGCCAGATCCTTCCTTCCGCGCTCGACCCCCTTGTTGTCGAGACGACCCTGCGAGTCGGAGAAGTTATTCTTCTCGAAGCGGCGCTCTCGTTCCTGGGATTCGGGGTGCTCCCGCCCACGCCGAGCTGGGGCCAGATGATCGCCGACGGATCAGACGCAATCACCTATGCCTGGTGGATAACCGCCTTCCCCGGAGCCGCAATCACCCTAACTGTGATATTCATCAATCTTCTAGGGGATAGGAGTACAGCACAGGTGAACTCACCCTCCCTATCCGAGTCGGTCTCAGCAGTCTAAGAGGTGCCAGGACCCCACTGACTTTCGAACCCATTCAATGTTCACAGCTGATTTCGATTTCGAATTGCCGCCCGATCGCATCGCGCAGCAACCCCTGAAGCGAGGCAAGAGTCGGTTGCTGGTTCTCTCTGTAAGTGGGGACTCGCAGGATCATACGATTTCTCAGCTGCCGAGACTTCTCCGCCCCGGAGATCTCCTGGTCTTGAATAACACGCGGGTCATTCCGGCTCGGCTCTCAGCCACGACCATCGATACCCAAGCGAAGGTAGAGGTTCTTCTGGCTCGGAAGGTCGATGCACTGACCTGGCTTGGGCTTACAAAACCGGGCCGCCGTACTCGACCCGGAGCACGATTGGAGCTGGGCGCCGGCCTCGAATTAGAGGTACTCGAAAAGTTGAGCGGAGGCCTGCATCGTCTCAGGTTTTCTGAGCCGATCGACTCGCATCTCGAGCGTGTCGGCTCAGTCCCACTGCCGCCGTATATCCGTAGGCCCGTTCAGCCGGAAGATCGAGCTCGCTACCAAACTGTCTATGCGTCTCGGCCTGGAGCGATCGCGGCGCCAACCGCAGGGCTCCACTTCACCAACGAGCTGCTCTCCGAGATCGAAACCGCGGGAATAGAGATCGCCGAACTCACCCTGCACGTCGGAATCGGCACCTTCAAACCGATTCGCTCTGTTCTTGCCCACGAACATGAAATGGACGAAGAGACCTACGAAATACCCAATGGCCTGTCGGAGGCGATCGAGAGAACCCGAGTGGCAGAAGGTCGAGTCGTGGCCGTCGGCACGACTGTAGTCCGCGCTCTCGAATCCGCCGCCCTCGATGGAGACGGCGATCTACATCCCGGTAGTGCCCGCACCAAGCTTTTCATTCGTCCCGGCTTCAACTTTCAAATCGTCGATTCTCTGCTGACGAACTTCCACCTTCCCCGTTCGTCTCTGTTGATGCTGGTATGTGCCTTCGGAGGTCGAGATAGGGTCCTGGAGAGCTACCTTGAAGCGATCCGCAGGAAATATCGATTTTATTCTTATGGCGACGCGATGCTGATCGAGAGCCGGGCCTCCGCATTACCGACTCCCAGTTCTGCCTAGGAAAGCCGGAACCGAGAAAATGCTCACGAACACTATCAAGGCAAAGATCGGAGCCAATGGCACCTGGCTCTGCAGTTCTGATTTATTAGCCGCATGCAGCAGATAAATAAGCCCTGGAGGAGTGAGGAGGTATCCCCAGATAGCGGATCGAGCCCGCTTTCCAGGTTGTCGTCTCAGACGATAAGCGTATACGTTTCCGAAGAGCCAACCCAAGACGGCGGCCGACCCGAAGTATTGATACAGGCTTATCGCAATGAGGTCTTCGAGGTGTACAAGCCCAAACAGAGCGGCTAGCGAAAACATCCAGAGTCCGACGACAAGAATCTGAGCAAGGGCGGGGAATATTATCGATCTGACGCTACTGATCTCCTGATTCAGTGAATTGCTCATATTTCGCCGGACTCATCAGAGTGTCGAGTTCAGCCTTGGAAACCATTTCGAGCTTGATCAACCAACCGGCTGTGTGGGGAGCCTCATTGACGGCTTCGGGCTTGTCTTCGAGGTCGCTGTTCACAGCAACGATGACTCCCCCAAGCGGGGTGTAGACCTCGGCT
>JAZFTL010000334.1:0-5988 GCA_036446675.1 Thermoanaerobaculia bacterium | reverse complement strand
GTCCAAGAACAGATCGACGGAGCGCAACCAGCAGTCTCTCGAAGTGATTTGCAATCAGCAGAATGCCGATGGAGAGGCTGGGTTGAAAACCGGCGCGATGGAGGAGAGATCACTGTGAAAGTGCTTAACGACTACCGAAGTAAACGAGCTGTGCTCATAGGCCTGACGCTGGTGTCTTTGGTTTCACCGAAGAGTGATCTAGCCGCGAGTGAAGTACCTGCGTCTCGGTTCGCCGGTCCCTTCGTTCGAGTCCTCGGCTCGGTTCAGGATGGTGGGATGCCACACGCCGCCTGCAACCATGCTCTATGCTTAAAGGCGACGGAGAACCCCGAGCTACGACTGACGGTGGCCTCTCTTGCCCTGATCGACCCGTCCACCAACCAGGTCTATCTGTTCGACGCGACTCCTGATATACGGGAACAACTGGTGGCTCTCGCCGATGTGCGGGCCGCTCCGGTCGGGCGCGTCGATCGCGCCCCGCTTGCTGGAGTCTTTCTGACTCATGCCCATATCGGTCACTACCTCGGGCTGAGCTTTTTCGGTTTCGAGGCGGTCAGCAGCAACAACCTACCGGTCTACTCCACGCCACGGATGAGCGCCTACCTGCGATCCAATGGGCCGTGGAGCCAGCTCGTTGAAATGAAGAATATCGACCTCCGGGAGTCTCCCCCGGGGAAGCGTATCGAGGTGATTCCGGGTGTCGGGGTGACGCCGATCGCGGTGCCGCATCGGGACGAACTGTCAGATACGGTCGGTTTTCTCATTCAGGGACCGTCCAGAAGTCTTTTCTACGTACCGGACACCGACAACTGGGCTGCCTGGTCGCGGCCGATCGAAGAGGTTATTCAGGACGTCGAGATCGTCCTGCTTGACGGCACCTTTTATTCAGCCGATGAACTCCCGGGGAGATCGGTGGCTGAGATTGGGCATCCGCTGATCACCGATACGATGCGGCGTCTCGAAGGGCTCGTTCAGGAGGGGAAGAAAATCTACTTCACGCACCTCAATCACTCTAACCCTGGGTTGGATCCATCGAGCGCCGAGCGCCGCGAGATTGAAGAGCGCGGCTTCCGGATAGTCGTCGAGGGTCAGGAGTTTCCGCTCTAGTAAGAATGATCATCTGTCTGAGTCATTTCAAGGTCCTGTATGTTCTTGGCATTCGTGGCGATTCCACCCACGCCAAGATATCGAACCACCCTCCCGGCCGTCGTAGAGGCGGGTCTGTGGAGAAGAGCGCTTCGAGTCTTCTCAGCGCTGCCACATGCCGGTTGAGCTATAGCGCTCTCCGGTGTCGCTGAAGATGGTGACGATGACTTCAAACTCGCCTCCGGCGGAGAGTTCGAGCGCAGCGTGTAAGTAGGCTCCCGAAGAGGGTCCGACATAGATCCCTTGCCGAGCTAACTCGTGGCAACGTTGGACGGCCTGATCGAGAGTGACGTCGATCCTTTGATCGATAAGCGACACGGCGAGAAGCTCTGGGACTAGGTCTGTTGCTTGGCCAAGTGGTTTGAGGCCTTCGATTCCCGGGAAGATTTCCGGAATCACAGTCGCGATATGGAGATCCGGTTGCGCTCTGCGCAGCCGGCGCCCCACCCCGGTCAGGGTGCCACCGGTGCCGACTCCCACGACCAGTGCGTCCGGTAGACCACCGATCTCAGCGTAGAGCTGATCGAGAATCTCCTGGCCGGTGGTCGCCTCGTGGGCACGCCAGTTATCCGGGTTGCTGTATTGGTCGCAGTACCAGTAACGCTCGGGTTGCTCTGCGGCCAAGCGCCGGGCGGTATTGATAGCGAAATCGTAGCCCTCTACCGGGTCGGTCTCAATGATCTCCGCACCATAGGCTCGGATCCGTTCCAGTCGTTCGCGACTCGCGTTGCCCGGAATCACCAGCGACACTTCGACACCCAGCGCCGCCCCGAACTGGGCGTAAGCGATGCCGGCATTCCCGGATGAGGAGTCGAGCAATCGTCTGCCGCCGACGAGGTGGCCTGCCTCCAAGGCTCGAACCATCATCCGGCTGACCGGGCGATCCTTGATCGAGCCCCCCGGATTCATGCTTTCAAGCTTGGCAAAGATCCGCACATCATTCTTCAGCCAACCCTGAGTGTTCAACTCCAGCAGCGGTGTGTTGCCCACCGCTTGCAACAGATTCTGGGCCGACGGCCTGAGGGTAGGAACCGGCGGGGTGGTAGCGAGGGGCCGCAGAGTCACCTCAGGCTCCTACAGCCGCACACCCCAGTTCGTAGTCCGGATACTCGGTGATCTCCGCCCCTTCGCCGCAATAGGCACAATCCGCCCGCGGCTCCACCTTCAGCTCAGTGAACCGCTGTTGCAGAGCGTCGTACAAGAGAAGGCGGCCGACCAAAGGATCGCCGATGTCGAGCAAGATCTTAATCGTCTCCACCGCTTCGAGGGTACCGATCACTCCGGGAAGAACTCCCAGCACTCCGGCTTCAGCACACGACGGCGCCAGATCAGGCGGCGGAGGCTCGGCGAACAGGCACCGGTAGCAGGGTCCACGTCGCTTGGGGTAGGCCGGCCAAAAGACGCTCACTTGACCCTCGAAGCGAAAGATCGACCCATGCACGTTGGGTATTCCCAGTTTGACGCAGGCGTCGTTCACCAGATAGCGCGTCGGAAAGTTGTCGGAACCGTCGACGACGACGTGATAGCCGGAGAAGATCTGCTCGACGTTGTCGCGGGTGAGACGCTCGCAGTGCGAGGCGATATCGATCGCCGGATTGAGGGCGGTCAAGGTCTGCCGCGCCGAGTCGACTTTGGGGGTACCAACCCGGTCGTCGGTGTGCAGGATCTGGCGCTGTAGATTGCTTCGATCGACCAGGTCGTCATCCACCAGGCCTAGGGTTCCGACTCCGGCAGCAGCCAAATAGAAGGCCGCCGGCGAGCCCAGTCCGCCGGCACCGATGAGCAGCACCCGACTCTCCAGCAATTTGATCTGACCCCCTTCACCCACCTCCGGCACCGCCAGATGTCGGCTGTACCGCTCGCGATCTTGCGGCGTCAGGACCTTGGGCACCTCAAACGGAAGACCGGCGTTCTTCCATGAAGTAAAGCCCCCGGCTACCGAACGGACGTCGGTGTAGCCGAGTTCATGGAGGTCGCTGGTCGCGAAGAGTGAGCGCACTCCTCCGGCACACATCACCAGCAGGGTCTGGTCGAGATCGGGGATCCGCTCCTCCACCTCAAGCTCGAGAAAGCCGCGGACGATTCGTTCAGCCCCTTTCGGGCTGCCGCCTGCGACTTCGTCCGGTTCCCGCACATCGATGAGCACTCCACCCCCTTGCTGGAGAGAGTACGCTTCCTGTACGTCGACTTCAGGCAGAGTGGCTTTCAAAGCCTGTAGCCGGATTTGACGCGCCTTCATGACTCACCCCCCGCAACTGCCGGCACTATGTGAACCACGGCTCCGTCGGAAAGGGACGAATCGAGTCCCTTGAGTGCTGTGATGTTGCGAGCGTCGACGAACACGTTGATGAAATTGCGAATTTGGCCGTCGCCGTCGAGGAGATGGGTCTCGAGTTCGTGGTTGCGGGCCACCAGCTCACGGATCACCTCACCAACCGTTGCTCCTTCGACCTGCACTTCATCTGCTCCAGCGGTGAACGAGCGGAGGGGAGCGGGGATCCTGATGGTTGCTTTGCTCATTACAAGTCCTCCTGTTGGATGTTCTCTTCCGTAAAGCGATCTTCCTCCAAGCGCCAAGAGCGCATATCGGTTTCTCCACTCGAGGAGACCGCAACAATAAGATACGAATATCCCGACCAGGCAGCCTCGAGATCTGTCGCCGATGGAACGGCTGGGCTGTTTGGATGGGTGTGCCAGATCCCTATAATCTCCAGACCGTCCCCCCGCGCCGCCCGGTCCGCAGCGACAAAATCAGCTGGATCCAAGAGGTATCGATCGTGCGGTCGATCGTGGTTGAGGTTGCGAGCCCGGACAACACGGCTCGCCTTTACCGCGCCGTCACTGAAATGACCGAGGAGGAGGCCACAGGCTTCGAGCGGATAGTTAATCCCGGCGAGGTCTCGTAGCTCAGCACTGACTTGGGAAGGCAGGACCAACTGGGTTGAGATCTTGCTGGCAAGGGGGTCGGTCATCATCGCATCTCTTAGTTTTCCAAAAGCAAAAACCGCCGGGCTAGCCCGGCGGTCGAATGGTTCCAGAAGATTGTGGTAGTTTAGGTTCCGATTCGGCGCCGGGAATAATTCGCAGAACAACAGCAGCAACATTCCAGTTTTCCAACCGAAATATGACAGCCAGCTGATCTTCGGGCCAAAACCTCGAATCGTCTTCTCATCAACATTCAGGATAAACCTCTAATGGAGAGATGTCAACTTAGCGCATTGCCTCTGTATTAGCCTAGCGATTGTGTCCGGGCCAACTGCCGAGCGATTATGTCCAGTATGGAACACATTACGATGAGCAGCAAGGAATTGACACGGTATCAAGTACTCAGTGGCGTCCTGGAGGGCCTAGATGGCCCTGCAGGACGCCGTCGTCGCGCTGGGTGTGTGCCCCCCCCCTCGCCAGGCGCGGCGGCTCTTAGAACGGCTCGGCAAAGACGGCCACGTGCATGTGGCCGTGAACTTCTTCCTGCCTTCGCTCAGGCTCCAAGAAAAGACTCGTCGGGGAAGTCGTGTGTTGCGCCGTTACATCCCGGCGCCTTGTTCGATACTTGGCGTGACTCATTCCTGGGCAATCCTGCGGCGTCGGAGGCCATGGCCTCCCACATGTCTAAGAATTTCAGGGCTATGCTGCTACCCAGGACAATAGCAATGCTCAGTCTGTCGGTCGCTTGGGGGCTGTGGATCTCTCTGAGGCCACGTACCTTTGTCACAATCAGTGGCGCAGGTGCTCACCGGGTTTGATAGTGTACTGAGATAGCAGTTATTTGAAGAAGGAGGTTGAAATGGCAAAGAAGCTCATTGCTCTACTGGTAGGACCCGCTGTGCTAGTTGGTTTCGTCTTCATTACCGCTTCTCAGGCAGGTGCCCAGGAGGAGGGGACAGATGGGGAAGAGACTGCGGTTGAGGCGGAAGCTGAGATGGAGATGGATGCCGGCCCGTCGCTTTATGATCGGCTTGGTGGTGTCTACAACATCGCGGCGGTCGCGGACGATATCATCGATCGGCTGGCGGCCAACGATGCCCTGAACGAGAATCCCGGCATCAGTTCGGCGCGAAATCCCCAGCGCTTTCCAGGGTCCAAGTACCAGTTGACCGCCTTGATATGCCAAGCGACGGGTGGACCTTGCAGCTATACCGGAATGTCGATGAAAGATACCCACATCAACATGGGAATTACGGAAAAGGATTGGGAACTCTTCGAGGCGGATTTCAAAGCCACGCTCGATAAGTTCGGCGTACCCGAAGCTGAGCAACAGGAGCTGTTCGCCATCACGGACTCGGTCAAGGGCGATATCGTCGTGGCCGAGTAGAGGTCGCAAGTCTCGGCAGCAGGGCGCAGCCGATGCTCGTTACCCAAATGGATAAAGCCCAGATTGAGATGCAGAGGTTTTTCAGCGACAGGGAGGAATGACGTATGAAGATTGAGATTTTCTACTGCAAGGCCTGAGGGTACAGAGACCGAGCGACGAGGCTCGTCGCTCTGATTCAGGAACGCCAGGGTTTACAGACTGAGATGATCCCTGGCGGAAACGGGCAGTACGACGTGGTAGTGGATGGTGAAGTGATCGCGTCGCGCCAGCCAAGCGTCTTGAAGCGGCTGCTCGGGGGTGGCTGGCCGGATAACGAGACGATCCTCACAGACATTCAACGCCGGCAAGAGGCGCGCGGGACTGACAGCTAAGCCACCACGAAGTTCATTCTCATTGCTATGACCCACCCGGTTGGATTCAATCGGCCCGCGGTTGGGTCGAGCGCAAGCGTTGTTACTCGAGCAATAGGTGTGGCGAGCAACTCACTGATGACCGCCGACTTTACCGGCGACCGATCGAGCTAAAGGCGG
>JAZFTL010000333.1:0-4370 GCA_036446675.1 Thermoanaerobaculia bacterium | reverse complement strand
GCAGTGGCTGTCGCATGGTGGTTCGGGGTGCGGGACATCGGCTCAGGACTTGGACCACAGCCCATGGCAAACTACAAGCAGGTGATCGTCAAACTCTGCGTTGCCATCGTACCGGTGCAACTGATGCTGCTTATTTTTGGTGAGCCGCATGAGCTGACCGATGAGATCGGTGTTGTTCTGACCATTCTGCAATGGATTTTACTGGCCTTCGCATGTTACCCGGGTGCGAAATATCGAACCTAAGATTCGATGCTCGAGAACCCCATATTGAGGACCGCGCGAAGTTACCAGCCGGTTTTGAGGTCCCCCGAGAGGAATAGCGTGGAGCCGACGAGCGGAATTGAACCGCTGACCTGCTGATTACGAATCTGATCAGCTGGTTTTCAAGTAAGTCCGGTGTATTCAACAGTTACGATTCAAGCCGTTGAAGAATAACGACTTTAGAGTGGATATTTGATTACTGCGCTTTACTGCAGGTGTTGTTGCTTACTGTACGTTGTTAATCGAGAGTGCACGGAACTCCCACGAAGTCTTTTGGCGGTCATTTGCTGCGAGCCCAAGTCAAAGGGGATCCAGAGGAAGCAAGAGTCCGTCGCTTGGCGGTCTTGCGGGGGGGCACGGCTGTGTCGGCCGATTTTTGGCACCATACGGGGTGGATGGAGCAGATGGCGCGCAATCTGGCGGACGCGGTCGATGGCTTTCTCCGAAGAGGGTAGCACCTGATTCACGACCGAGATCCGCTCTTCACTCATGCCTTCGGCGAGATCCTCAAGAGCAGCGGTGTCCAGTCGATCAAGTTGCCGCCGAGAAGCCCGATCCTGAATGCCTACGCGGAACGGTTCGTGTGATCCATCAAGGAGGAGTGTCTCAACCGAGTCGTCCTGCTGGGTGAGGGCCACCTGCGCCTGGTAGTTCAAGCACTACCATGGCGAGAGAGACCACCAGGGACTTGATAACCAGCTGTTGAAACAAGCGCCACCACTAGTGAACGCATACGCCGAGGTTAGGCGGCGTGAATGCATCTGTGGACTACTGAATTACTACCATCGCGAGGCGCATGAGCGGTCGGCCCTTTATTTGCACCCTACGGGGAGCAAGTCAACCTTCTACTAGATATAGCCAAGGGTTCGGAGTCGCTCGAGAGTGTCGGGGTCGAACTCGGTTGTCCCAGTGCCACCCAGCAATTCACGCAGCTCCAAATTCTGGGCTCGTTGAGCTTCGAGCAGCCGGCGATAATGATCGACTAGCTCGGGCCGCATTCCGTTGACCGGACGCTGGCAGAAGGGATCGTCGACCAGGTCGTACACCACCACGGGCTCGCTGCGCGCATAGTGGTGCTCCAGCCCATCGCCGTGGCGTGCCCGGTTCTCGGGCACCTCACCCGAGGGTCTCGAGTTGATGACCCACGAAGCACCCCATCGACCATCGACGATCTCCAGAGTTCCAATCATCTGGTGGGTGTCGAAGTCCGTACCCGGCATGTCGATGAAAAACGGCCGTGGCTCGGGCTCTGCGCCTGCAAGGAGCGCCGCGGCAAGCGAACGACCCTGCACCCTGGTCGCGGGCGGAAGGCTGGCGAGCTCGAGCAGGGTCGGCAACAGATCGATCAGCGACACCGGTTCCGACAGGCGCACACCGCCGGGAATCATCCCGGGCCAGACAACCAGCATCGGGATGCGGGTGGCGTAGGTGTGGAAGTAGGGAGCGCCACGCGCCATAGGCTCCATCAGTCGGTGGCTGCCGGCCGGATAACCGTGATCGGCGGTCACTACCAGGAGGGTGTTCTGCCATTCTCCGCGTGCCTTCAGGCCCTCGATCAGCCGACCGATCTGTGTATCCTGGTGCACCATGCATTCGTCATAGAGCGACTGTTGGGCTGCGGCGTAGCGCTCCTTCGTGGCGCCAACTTTCGGATAGGCTTCGAGCACCTCCCAGCCGCCAAAGTCATCGATCTCCTCATCCCACCGAAAGTACTCCTCGCGCGCCGCCTCATCCAGGTAGAGACCGGCGTATGGTGGCTGCGACTTGAAGGGCTCGTGGACGTCGGTGGTTTGGATGTGAGCCAGGTAGGGGCTGTCAGGATGGGCATCTCTCCAGGACCAGAACTCCTCTTGCGCCGCAGCCGACGAGACGCACTCGAATTGAGGCACGACGGTCGTCGTAGCGTCGGGGCCTTCCTGCAGGTTGGAACTGGTGGAACCGACTGGATTGGAGGTGATGAAGCCAGCTAGGTAGCCGGCCTGCCGAAAATGATCAGCTAGTGTGACGACCCCCTCCGGCACCTGGTCGGACATCGAGCGGAAGAAACCGAGTGCGGTCGGGTAGAGCGACGTCAGAAACGATGGGTTGGAGATCTTGGTCCAGGTGGCGTTGCTGTATGCCCTCTCGAAGACCACGCCCTCAGATGCCAGTGCCTCCAAATTCGGCGTGGTCTCGCGGTCGTATCCATAGAGGCTCATCCAGTCGGCACCCGCTCCGTCGATGACGTAGAGGATGATGTTCGGGGCCAGTGCGTGCGATGGCGTTGTTATCGTGGGCGCGCCCCAGAGGGTCACCTCTCCGGCAGCACCACCATCGGCCGCCAGCTCCAAGTTCACCTTCTTGCCGGCGAAGGCGGACAGATCGACACTTCGCTGGTGCCATTCGCCGCCGGCGACAGAGCTCTCCTTCAGCACTTCATGAGTTGTCTCCCCATCCACCAGGCTGATCCGAAAGGTCACCTCGCTGTCGGCAATGGGTACTCCCAGAGCCGTCGTCAGCCGAGCGCCCTCAGGCACTTGGACGGGAAACCGGAGACGGCCTCCCGCATGGAGGTAGAGCGACCTTCGGAAGTTACCGCCCAGCGACACCGTGCGACTTCCAGCGGTTGCATCCGCGAACACCGCAGCCTTGGGAACGAGCGCGACAGAGACCAGGTCGAGGTCGGCCGGCTCTCCGGCCCGGAATTCGAGGATCAGCTCGTTCCACGGCGGGTTCTCCCAGCCCGGCCAGCCCACAGCCAGCGGAAGGCTGTAGATGTGGATGGTGCCATCGGCGATCAGAGTGGTCCCGCCGCCAACGTTCACATAGGGCGTCGGGGGTCCTTCCCAGAGAGACTTGCCAGCTCCGAGGTTCAGAGCGAGCCGCAGATAGCGGATCTTGCTCGACTTCGTTCGGGCCTGGACGATGGCTCGATCCCAATCGTCGAAATTCCAGCCTGGCAGGCTCACCACAAAAAGGCCCTTGAGAGTATCCCCGACTCGATCCGCCTCGGTGAGGTGCACGCGCAAACCGTCGTCGAGCAGTTCAGTTTGGAGGGGTTCGTCGCCGGCGTAGCGCCGCGTCGTCCAGTCGGGGTGTGGCTGGGTGAATCGCCATTCGACTGGTCGAGGAAGATCTTGGGGGAGATCAGGTCCAGAGTAGCTGGCGTGCTGCATCTGGTCTTCCAGGTGCAGAGGCACCTTCACCTCCAGGTATTTGCCCTGGTCGGTCGGGGCACAGCCTGCCATCGTGGCAGCTAGAGCTATCACCGCAATCGCGTATCGCATCTAGTTAGAGGATAGGGCCTTGCTTTTTGCCTAGGCGGCAGCATAGCAGAGAAACGCTGAGATATCGGGAGGCCATGGACTTGGGAGCGAGGAGCCAAGCGAAGAATTGGCAGTTAGATCCTGCACGCTAGAAATCGCGACTAGGCGGCGAACCGTTTCTTCTCGACGACAACTGCTCCTTGCCGCGGTTAGCTACTCTCAGGTTGGTTTTGAAGGGTTTTGAAGCGTTTCAGTCGGTGCCTGAATTGAAAGGCTCTGTCGAATGACTCTTGGTGCAAAGAAGCCACCTTGAGGGACCTAGCCTGTAAGATTGGAAAGAACTCATGATTGGCACAAGCATTTCCCACTTCAGAGTCACCGCTAAACTCGGCGCGGGCGGCATGGGAGAGGTCTATCGAGCCCTCGATACGAAACTCGATCGGGAGGTGGCTATCAAAGTGCTGCCTGAGGAGTTCACCCGCGATCCGGCGCGGCTGGCGCGCTTCGAGCGGGAAGCGAAAGTCCTGGCGTCGCTCGATCACCCCAATATCGGCTCGATTTTTGGGGTTGAACAAGATGCGAGCCGGAAATACCTGATTCTTCAGCTCGTAGAGGGCAAGACCCTGGCGGAGACCTTGGCATGCGGCTCTCTACCGCAGGCGAAGGCTCTCGAGTTGGCTGGCCAGATAGCGACCGGCATCGAGGCAGCGCACGAAGCGGGTGTCATCCATCGGGATCTCAAGCCCGCGAATGTGCAGGTAACTCCCGGTGGAAAGGTCAAGATTCTGGATTTCGGCCTGGCGAAGGCCGGCGATCATGACAAGCCCCAAGTGCAGTTGACCAATGCGCCGACTCTCACCGCTC
>JAZFTL010000332.1:0-3647 GCA_036446675.1 Thermoanaerobaculia bacterium | reverse complement strand
TGGTCATCCTCGTCGCCAGCATATTCTTTTTCGGTTTTATATTCGAACTGGTCTCACGCATGCAGAGCCGACTCGAGCGGCAGAATCGCGAACTTCTCGCCTTACATCATGCGGCGCTCGACATTTCGGGCGATCTATCCCTCGACAACGTCTTGCAGAAGGTCGTAGATCAGGCGCGCCAGTTGGTGCAGGCTCGATATGGAGCAATCACAGTAGTCGCTCGGAGCGGGGAAATCTTGGAATTTCTTACCTCAGGGATTTCAGCGGAACAAAGAGACAAAATCGGCCCTCCACCACAAGGCCACGGGCTGCTCGGAGTTTCTCTTCATAAGGGCTCGACGCTGCGCTTGCAGAACATGAAAAATGATCCAAATTTTCAAGGATTTCCTCCCCACCATCCCGCAATGAAGTCGCTTTTGGCCGTACCGATCCTCTGCAAGAGCCCCTTTAAAGGCAACCTCTATCTAGCGGAGAGACAGGGACGCAAACCGTTCTCTCAAGAGGACGAGGAAACCCTCCTCCGGTTTGCTACTGCAGCAGCCTCGGCGATCGACAACGCCCATCTTCACCGGCAGGTACACACCTTGGCTGTCGCCGAGGAGAGAGTACGCCTTGCCGGAGAGATGCACGACGGCATGGCCCAAGTGCTAGCCTACGTAAACACCAAGGCGCAGGCCGTGAAAGAGTATCTGAACCGCGAGAAGACCGCAGAGGCCTCTGCCCAACTCGAGCAGTTGGCCAGCGCGGCTCGCGAGGTCTACACCGATGTGCGTGAGGGAATTCTGGCACTCAGAACCAAGTTGGGAACCGAGCGGCCATTCGGCGACGCTCTCAAAGAGTTCCTGGAGCGCTGGCAGGACCAGACCGGTATCTCCACTACTCTCGAAGTGGGCGAGAATCTTCATCTGTCTCCGAAGCTCGAGTTGCAACTCCTACGGATCATTCAAGAAGCTTTGGCAAATGTGCGCAAGCACTCAGGGGCAAAGAGTGCAGAAGTTATAATCAACATCGGCGGAGGGAGACTGGTCGCTCAGATCAGCGATGCCGGCGATGGATTCGATCTCGAGTCAATGCAGAGATCGGATTTTCCGCGGTTCGGACTCGCAATTATGCGGGAACGAGCCGAAAGCCTGGGCGGAACCCTCGAATTGACGACTGCACCCGGTGAGGGAACGCGAGTTCGCATCGAGTTCCCGTTACCCGAAGAGCAGAAGAGGAGTTAGCTACCTTGAGAATTCTTATAGCAGATGATCACACCCTATTTCGAGATAGCCTGCGTAGCCTTCTTCAGGCTCACGGTTTAGACGTAGTCGGCGAAGCCGGCAACGGTCGCGAGGCGATTGAAATGGCATGGAGCCTAAAGCCCGAGGTTATTCTGATGGACCTGGGAATGCCGGAGGTCGATGGACTTGAAGCCACAAGACGAATTTCAGCAGAACTTCCCGACGTCAAAGTTGTCATTCTCACAGCCTCAGATGACGACGATCACCTTTTCGAAGCCATCAAATCTGGAGCGAAGGGCTACCTGCTGAAGAATCTTGAATCTAAGCAGTTCTTTGCCCTCCTTGAAGGGGTTGGCCGTGGCGAGCCGGCCTTAACACCCGCTCTGGCGCGCAAGCTTCTGGAGGAATTCGCCCGACCCAAGAAATCGGCAAAAGACAAGTGGGACCCAGATGCCCTGACCGAGCGCGAGCAAGACGTGCTCGAACATATGGTTGAGGGAATGACTTCCAACCGCGTCCTCGCCAAGGAGCTCGAGATCAGTGAGAACACCGTGAAATTCCATGTGCGCAACATTCTCGACAAGCTTCATCTTCACAATCGAGCTCAGGTGGTTGGATACGCTCTAAGGCACCGAATGGTCGAGCCCAAGAGTGACGTGGAGTAGGTCAAGCACCGTCGACCCAGAGCCGCAGCACATCAGAGGATGTGACGATCCCCACAACAGACTCGTTCTCAGTAATGAGTACTGGGTGCAAGTGTCCCTCGAGCATGAGAGTTGCCAGCTTCGGAACCGAATGGTTCAGCCCAAGAGCGGCGCGGAACAATGCGAGGGCTCCTGTCAGGAGCTTTTCAAATAACCGACACATAAAAGCAGCTGCAGACAGACCTGCAGAAGCGGGATATGGGGCTCCAGGGCTGAAAATGTTCCCTTATACAGCACCCCCGGCTTAGGCATCGCGCCTACCTGGCGAGGTAGTGGCCGACTGTCCACAAGGGTGTTTCCCTTAAGCAGCACTATCCGATCAAATCTGCAACAACAAGTTTAGACGGGGCGGACGGAGTCTCACACTAATGTCCTGGCCAGAGGAGGTCATCCGTATGAGTATGAAACGGCGCAATGCAAGAACACCTGATCCTAGGGGCCGGGCTGCTCCACATCGTGGCGCAAAAATATTTTGCTGCACCGCTACGGTTACGGTTCTACTGGTGCTCGGTGCCTGCTCGGGAGGTATCACCGAGCACGCGACCAGCACCACCGCACCTGAGACCGCAGCCCCAACGATCTCGTGGACCCATTTCGATGTTCCTGAGCCGCCCGCGATGACAGCAGATCTTGCCGCGCAGGGAAAACGGGTCTTCGATGACAACTGTTCGAGCTGCCATGGCAAATCTGGTGCCGCGGATGGCCTCTGCGCCAAGTTTCTCATTCCGCAACCGCGCGATTTTACGACCGGGGTGTATCGATTCAAGTCCACTCCCGGATCTGAAATGCCGACCGATCGAGATCTCTATCGCACTGTTTCACTCGGGATCCACAGCACCGGCATGCCACCATGGCGTTTTCTGCTCTCCGAGGAAGACCGCTGGGCACTGATCGCTTACATCAAGACCTTCTCGGATAGATTCGAATCTCGGGGTCCCGGAACGCCGGTGGACCTCGGTACTGAGCCGCAAACGATCACCGACGACATGGTCGACCGTGGTCGCGAGATGTTCGTTAGGGCTCAATGTGGCAAATGTCATGGTGAGGAAGGGTACGGCGATGGCCCCGCTGCTTTAACTCTCGTCGATTCCTTTGGCAACGCCATTCCGCCACGCAATTATCATAAGGCTGCCGACTTCAAGCGAGGTCACACCCTCCGCGACATCGCGCTGACGGTTCATACCGGCAACAACGGTACACCGATGCCGGCTTTCGACGAAGCCTTGAGCGAAGCTGAGATCTGGGACCTTGCAGCCTACATTATGAGTCTCGCTGAGAAGCGCTTCGCGGGCGGCGGCACTCCGGCGTCGGCGGTGCAGGGTGAGCATCTCGGGAAGCCCGACGTCGTCATCCAACTTACCGAGCGCCAGTGGAAATTCATTCCCGACGAGATTCGGGTTCGTCAGGGCCAACTCGTGCGAATCGATTTTCAGCCGACCGACAACGGCCTCGGTGTTGGGCACGGATTCGCCATCGATGGATACGACAAGTCAGCATTCATCAACGGCGCTATGGTCCAGCGACCTAAATCGGTAACATTTCGAGCTGATAAATCCGGATCTTTCGTTTTCTACTGTGCTACCCAGTGCAGCACGGGACCGCTTCACCCAAAAATGAACGGCAGGCTCATTGTCGAGCCAGCCAAAAGCTGAGGAGATTGCCATGCTCAAGCGAATACAACAGCAATGGATTCTGGGCCTCGCGCTCCTGGCGGTCGCGC
>JAZFTL010000331.1:0-7330 GCA_036446675.1 Thermoanaerobaculia bacterium | reverse complement strand
TTCGCCGTTGACGGCTTGATCGACCAGCTTCGAGAGCTGGGTCTTGGCTTCATGGATGTTGACGGTGACCATTTTCGCCTCAATAGACTAAGTTTAGTGGACTAAGTTTATTCGGTCGATTTCTCTGCGTCAACCAGCAAGGGAGCAGGGCGAATAATGATTCGCCCCTACAGATAGATATTGTGGCACCGGAGGTGTCGGACGGAATTCGAATGGACCCGCCTCTGGTTTGATATGGTGGCGTCACCGTTTAGCGGGAGGTTCAGCGTGTCTAAAACATCAAAACAGGTCGTCTGGGTCGTCGTCGGGATTCTGGCGCTGGCCGGTCTGCTGATTCCCAAATTTATTCCGAGCGAGAGCAACGCCGCGGTGGCGCCAACCTCGGAAGGCCCGGCGCTTCTGGTGCGGACACACATCATCGCACCGCGCCGCCTCGAGGAGCGCCTCGCCACCAGCGGAACGATCCGGGCTGACGAGATGGTAGAGCTGCGCAGTGAGATCTCGGGGACCGTCGCCGAGATTTTTTTCCACGAGGGCGCCCGGGTCGCAGCCGGAGAGCTCCTGGTCAAACTCGATGACGATGAACTCGTGGCGCGGCGAGATCGGGCCCAGCATCGCCTACAGCTCGCTGAGTTTCGCGAAACTCGTCAGCAGGATCTCCTCGCTCAGGGCCTCACCAGCCAAGAGGATTACGATCTGGCGATGACTCAGTTGAATGTATTTCAAGCGGAAATGCGGCTCGCTGAAATCGAATTGGAGAAGACCGAGATTCGGGCGCCGTTTCGTGGCATCCTGGGGTTTCGCTACATCAGCAAAGGGAGCGCCCTGACCCCGCAGACACGGATCGCCACCCTGCAGGTGATCGACCGGGTAAAGATCGAGTTCTCGATGCCGGAGCGCTACGCCGGCAAGGTACATCTCAACGACACCATACGCTTCCGGGTGAACAGTTCCGAGAGCCCTTTTGAAGGCACGATCTACGCCATCGAGCCGGCGGTCGACTTGGAGACCCGCTCACTCAGAGTGCGAGCCCGCAGCAGTAACCCCGAGCGGGTGCTCATGCCCGGAGCCTTTGCCGATGTCGAATTGGTGGTGAACGAAATCGAAGCCGCGATCACGGTTCCGGCCATTGCGGTGATTCCCGAGCTCGGCGGCAAGAAGGTCTTCGTCTACGAGAACGGTACCTCCATGCCACGGGTCGTCGAGACCGGGATGCGCACCGAGGACTCCGTACAAATCGTCCGCGGCTTGAGCGTCGGCGACCGCGTTATCGTCTCCGGAATTCAACAACTGCGGCCCGGGTTGGCGGTGACGCTCGAGGCGCCGGAAGCCTCGTTATGAGCCTATATTCGGTCAGCATTCGTCGACCGGTTCTGGCGATCGTGCTGTCGTTGACGATTCTACTCTTCGGATTACTCGGCTTCAGAAGTCTCGGTCTGCGGGAGTTCCCCGCCGTTGAGCCGCCGATTATCACCGTCGTCACCAACTACCGGGGCGCCAGCGCCGACGTCATCGAATCGCAGATCACCGAGCCCTTGGAAGACTCGATCAACGGGATCGATGGCATTCAAACCCTGACCTCGGTGAGCCGCGAAGGGCGGAGCACGATCAAAGTCGAATTCGGGCTCGCCGCCGATCTCGAACGCGCTGCCAACGATGTTCGCGACCGGGTGTCACGAGCCCAACGCAGTCTGCCACCGGATGTCGATCCGCCTGCCGTCTCCAAGGCGGACGCCGACAGCTCGCCGGTCATTGTGCTATCGGTGCGCAGCGACCAGCGCAACATTCTGGAGCTCACCCGCTTCGCCGACGACTACTTCGTCGAGCGCCTGCAGAACGTTTCCGGCGTCAGTCGAATCGACATCTGGGGTCGCAAGACCTACGCCATGCGGCTCTGGTTCGATCCGCAAAAGATGGCCGCCTACCGACTTTCGCCGATGGAGGTGCGCGCGGCGATCGCTCGCGAGAATGTCGAGCTGCCTTCCGGCCGCATCGAAGGGCGAGACATCGAGCTGACGGTGCGCACCATGAGTCGGCTGACGACGCCCGAGGAATTCGAGAATCTCATTTTGAAAGAGGGCGGCGGCGGGGTGGTTCGTCTGCGCGATATCGGCCGTGCCGAGCTCGGCCCGCAGAACGAGCGGACGATCTTGCGCGGCGACGGCATTCCCATGGTGGCACTGGCGATCCGCCCCCTGCCGGGCTCCAATTTCGTTGCGATCGTCGATGAGGTACGTCGCCGGGTGAGCGCTCTCGAGCGCAACCTGCCGCCGGACATCAGCCTGGCATACAACTGGGACACCTCGCAGTTCATTCGGCAGTCGATCGCCGAGGTACAGCAGACCATTCTTACCGCCTTGGCGCTGGTGGTACTGGTGATTTTCCTCTTCCTGCGCGACTGGCGCACCACCATCATTCCGGTCGTGGTCATTCCGGTCTCACTGATCGGCTCGTTTGGGGTGATGTACATCGCCGGCTTCTCGCTGAACGTTTTGACGCTGCTTGCCTTGGTCTTGGCGATCGGTCTCGTCGTCGACGACGCCATTGTGGTGCTCGAGAACGTCTACGCCAAGATCGAAGCCGGCATGCGCCCTGTCGAAGCCGGCATCGAGGGCACCAGAGAGATTTTTTTCGCGGTGATCGCCACGACTCTCGCCCTGGTGGCGGTGCTGCTGCCGATCCTCTTTCTCAGCGGGTTGACCGGCCGCCTCTTTCGAGAATTCGGTGCCACCTTGGCTAGCGCCGTGATCATTTCCTCGTTCGTGGCGCTCACCCTCACCTCTATGTTGTCGACCAAGTTGCTCAAACACCGCGAGGTCAAGCCCTGGTTCTACCGCAAGACCGAGCCCTTTTTCCAAAGGCTGACCGCGGCATACCGCGGCAGTCTCGAGACCTTCTTGGAACGACGCTGGCTGGCCCTGCCGATTCTATTGGGCTGCCTGGGACTCAGCCTGTTTCTGGCCGACCGGCTGCCGTCTGAACTGGCGCCGCTCGAGGACCGCAGTAGCTTGCGCATCTCCGCCAAGGGACCTGAAGGCGCGACCTACGCCTACATGGACGATTACATGAAGCAGATCACCGCAATGATGCTCCAAGACTTCCCCGAGACCCAGCAGCTGATTACGGTCACCTCCCCCGGGTTCGGAGCCAGCACCTCGGTGAATTCGGGCTTCGCGCGGCTCTGGCTGGTGAGCCCGGAGGAGCGCCGGCGCTCCCAAATGGAGCTGGCCCGCGATCTGCGTAGAAAGCTCAGGCGGTTTACCGGGGCACGGTCGTTTGTCAGCCAGAACCCCACCATCTCGGTGGGCCGACGGCGCGGACTGCCGGTTCAATACGTCCTGCAAGCACCCAACCTCGATCGCCTCAAGGGAGTTCTGCCGCGCTTCCTAGAGCGCGCCGAAGAACACGAAGTGCTGACTTCGGTCGACGTAGATCTGGAATTCGACAAGCCGCAACTCAGGGTCGCGATCGATCGCGAACGCGCCCGTGACCTCGGGATTTCAGCCCTCGATGTGGCCCAAACTCTTCAGCTTTCGCTCAGCGAGCAGCGCCTCGGGTTTTTTCTTCTCGATGGCAAGCAGTACGAAATCATCGGACAGGTGCGGCGCGAGAACCGAGACGACACCTTCGATCTGCGCAATCTTTACGTCACCGCCGCCTCTGGCGAGTCGGTACAGCTCGACAAACTCGTCACCGTTACGGAACATAGCGGACCACCGCAGCTCTACCGATTCGATCGCTACGTGTCGGCGACCGTGTCGGCCGATCTCGCACCGGGGTTCACCATGAGCGACGGAATCGAGGCGATGGAAGGCATTGCCGCCGAGCTACTGGACGACACTTTCGCCACCACGCTGACCGGTCAGGCCCGAGATTTCGCCGAGAGCTCGCGCACCCTGCTCTATGTATTCCTGCTGGCGCTGGTGCTGATCTACCTGGTGCTCTCGGCTCAATTCGAGAGTTTTCGTGACCCTTTCATCATCATGTTGTCGGTCCCGCTGGCCTTGGCCGGGGCGCTTTTCTGGCTCTGGTACTTCGACCAGACCCTGAACATCTTCAGCCAGATCGGCATGATCATGCTGGTCGGCCTGATCACCAAGAACGGAATTCTGATCGTCGAATTCGCCAACCAGCGGCGGGATAGGGGAAGATCCGGACGGGAAGCGATCCAGGAGGCGGCGGTGGCGCGCTTTCGCCCCGTGCTGATGACCTCGCTGTCGACAATTTTGGGTATCCTCCCCATCGCCCTCGCCCTGGGAGCAGGCGCCGAGAGCCGGATTCCCATGGGAATCGCGGTGATCGGCGGTCTGGGGGTCGGCACCCTGCTGACTCTTTACATCGTGCCGGCGATGTACTCTTTTCTTACCAAGCACGAGTGGACCTCAAGAGCTGCGGCTGCTGCTGCGCCGCGCCTCGATCCAGTCGATCAGGTCGATCAGCTCGACCCACTGGATCCAGCCGCCGCCACAGTCTCCACCGAGTGAGGCCTCGGCTCGATGGGATTCAACCGGGCGGAGGGCTCGAGTCGGCGAAAAGGTGCGGTCCTACATCGCAGTGTCCCGACTTTGTGTCAGAATTAGACAGGAACGTTCTACTTAGGAGTCACCGTGGTACCGGTCCGCTTTCCTCCAGGCGAGGTGGTCCTCGCCCCAACCCTCTTTCAGAAGGACCTCTTCGGCCGCATCGATGAGTTGCTGGCGGACGGCCAATGCCCCCAGGGAAGACTCGAACTCGAAGCGGGCAGGTCACGTCTCACCTGCCTCGTTCACCGCTCCGCTCCCATTATGGCCGGGCTGCTCGAGGGCGACCTCTATTCGCGGGTGCCGCTCCACGAGTTCGCCGTCCGGGCACGACAACTCGGCGAATCTCAGTGCTCGCTGATACGAACCGACAACTCCCAGCTCCTAATGGCGGCCGTCCATTTCTCGAGGCGACCCAGCCTACAGGCCTCGACCGAGCTGGTCGACCCCGCCCATGTACTAGCGGTGCTCGCCAGGAAAGGCGAGGACGCGGCACTCGCGTTCGAGCGGCGAGGCTCCCGCACCCTCCTTTTTTTGAGTAAGGGAGAACCGGCGCATCTGTTCTTCGGAGAGCCTCGAGATGATCTGGGGTCTGGAACGCTCGAAGAGAGGATCCTCAGTTTCGCGTTCAGCTCCGCAGCACCGGATACCAAGGTGGAGGTCTTCACGAACCTGCATCTTCAGGCGGACCCTGATGCCGGGAAATCGTTTCTCGAACTCGCCCAGACCGCCGAGCCGCCGCCTCCGGTGACCGTTTTCATTCATCTCGAAGACGGCGAGGAGGTGCGACAGCGCAATTTTACGCCACCGAGCATGACCATCGGCCGCGATCTGACCGGCGTCGATCTCTTCATCGACAATCTCGCCGTCAGCCGCCATCATGCCCGCCTCAACTGGGAGCGGGGTGATTTCATCATTGAGGATCTGGGCAGCTCCAATGGCACCAAACTCAACGGCACCGCCATCACCCGGGCCGTGGTGACTCCTGGTGATCGTGTCGAGATCGGCAAATTCGTACTGACCTTAGTCGAACATAAGATCGCACCGAAAGCACCGGACACGATGTTCATGAGAGTTGCCGACGTCCCCACAATGAAGTTTTTTCTGACCGGCGAGCACGGCAAGACGGCGCTGGGAAAGATCGTTCTCTTTGGAAAGGCTCAGAGTGTCGACTTCCAGGCTGTGGGGTTTTGGGTCCGCCCGGTGCACGCGCGCATCGAACAGGTAGCACCAACTCGGCACCGCCTGTCTTGTTTCGGCACGGCTCGCGTCAAGGTGAATGGACTCTCGGTCAACACCGCCGACCTCGAGCTGGAAGACGAGATCACCATCGGCCGCTCACGGTTTCGCCTGATCGGGGAAATGGACCCCGGAAAGCGGCTCTCGAATAAGCCGCAACCCGCAACGAGTGGCGACGCTGGCGTAAGTAGCTTCGACAACAAGCAGCTCGACACCTAGGCGGCCCCTCGCCGGCTCGGCGAGGCCGCGTTACCTGCCTCGATAAGCCGGCCTACGACACGCCTGCCGCAGCCATGGCGCCGAGACCCACAATCGACCCAATGACCACGCTGACCACCAGATAGACCACGAAGCCGATCGCGCAGACCGCCACGGCCCGACCCGTACTCTTGTAGTCGAGAGCCTGGCGGGTGGCCACCACGGTTGCGACCAGCATCCAGATCGCGACAGCGAAAGAGAGCGCCGTTCCGAGCACCGGGATGAAGCCCAGTAGCCGCAAGATTCCCGGACTGGAGGCGAAACCGATGGTGCGTAGCAACTGCCCCATGTCGGCTTCAGTTTGAGGCTCCGGCAAGATTTTCGTGCCGATGATGAAGATCAGTCCGGCCCAGATGAACCAACCTACGAGAGCCGCAATCGTGCCGATCAACAGGCCGACGATCCCCATCGATCCCAATGCCCCGATCCCAGCCGCTACACTGGAGAGAACGACCACCAGCATCGCCTGACCCGTCGCCGTGGTATCGGCCTCCACCTCTTCGTACGTCTCAACATCCAACTTCGCCGCACCGATCATTCGCTCAGTAAAAGTCGCCATAAAGCCCTCCTCCTTTAATTCATTCGACCTATCTTATCGCCTCTGATGAACTCCCACCTGATCGCGGGGTCGATTCGGCGGGTTCATGTACGCCCCCCGAGTCTCGACGAGGATGGGTTGCACCGAGTGCCCGGTCTCTAAGAGTGAAGAAAATCGAGTCTCCGGTTCGTTTGAGGGAAGTTCAAAGCGCTAGAATCGGCACGACATGGATCGAAGAACCCCAGCCGCTGTCTCGAAGTCGAGGTATGTCTCCGGCCTGCAATGTGACAAACAGCTGTGGACCCAGGTGCATGCTCGCGAGTCGATACCTCCGATTGACGCCGCAACCCAGGCGATCTTTGACCAGGGCACCGAAGTAGGACAGCTCGCCACGGAGCTGTTCCCGAGAGGGATCGAAATTGGGCGCAAGGAGTTCCGCTGGAAGTTGGTGGTACCGGCAACCCAGAAGGCCTTGAGCCAGAGACGACCCCTTTTTGAAGCTGCATTTCGCGCCGGAGGAGCGGCCTGTAGGGTCGATGTTCTCGATCCGGTCGAGAACGACGCCTGGGACCTCTACGAAATAAAGAGCTCGACCTCATTGAAGGACGTCCACTATAACGACGTGGCTCTACAAGCATACGTTCTGCAAAAGGCAGGCCTCGAGATTCGCAACTGCTACCTGACCCACATCAACAACCAGTATGTGCGCAGCGGCCCTCTCGAGATCTCCCCACTCTTCGTGCACCAAGATATTACTGAGCAGGTAAATGCCCGC
>JAZFTL010000330.1:0-8093 GCA_036446675.1 Thermoanaerobaculia bacterium | reverse complement strand
ACACACGAACCCATGATCGCCGCCATCTGAAAGACTCCTGCGGCAGACAGACGTGCATTGTTATAAAAAGCACGCCCGAAGTGCTCCTTGTCGGCGAAGATTTCATGCTGAAGAGGCAGAAAAACTCCCGCCGAATCGACCAAATACACGATCGGAATACGATTCTCGAGGGCGATCTCCTGGGCTCGCAAGACCTTCTTGCAGGTCATTGGAAACCAGGCGCCGGCCTTTACCGTTGCATCGTTCGACACGACCACCACATCGCGTCCATGGATTTGTCCTACTCCGATCACCACACCAGCCGCCGGCGCTCCACCATATTCTTCGTAGAAACCATAGGCGGCCCAGAGGCCGATTTCGAGAAATGGCGCACCCGAATCACAGAGCACCTCGATTCGTTCGCGAGCCAGCATCTTGCCCTTGGCTCGTTGGCGCGCTTGCGCTTTCTGACCGCCACCTTGGCGCACCAGCTCCTCCTCCAAGCGAAGCGCTTGAATCGCCCTTTTCCAGTGCCGACTACGTCTCTCGAAGCTCGCGTTCTTGTCTAGGGTGCTTTCTATTTGATTCATCGATCTCCAGTGGTCGAGCCATTATATGAGGAGGTGCTAGGATTCTTCGTGATGAAGATTACCCTACTGGCCTTCGCCACCGCGTCCGAAGCCCTCGGCTGCCGAGAACTCGATCTCGAAGTGCCCGATCACAGCCGCCTCGAAGACTTGCACCAAACTCTGATCGCGACCTATCCCGACCTGATCCCACTTTGGCCTCGACTGGCCGTCGCCATCAATGGAGAGATCGCAAAACCGGAGAGCCCCCTACCACCCGACGCCGAAGTGGCGTTGCTGCCGCCGGTGTCTGGGGGGAATTCCCCCAGAGCAGAGCTTGTCGATGGGCCCATCGACATCGATTCTGTGCTCTCCGGAGTAACTTCCACTTCGTGCGGGGCAGTCGTCACTTTCGTCGGAAAGGTTAGAGATCATCACCAAAGTCGACCAGTCAGGAAAATCTTTTACGATGCCTACCGTCCGATGGCTCTATCAGCGCTTCAACGCATAGCAAACACTCTCGGAGGGGGGGCTACTGAACTGCGGACTCAAATTGTCCACCGACTGGGAGAGATTCCGACCGGAGAAGCCAGCGTCGTGATCACGATCGCATCACCTCATCGAGTTGCTGCCTAGGAAGCCAGCCGCGAGGCTCTCGAGAGAATCAAGCGAGAGGTCCCGATCTGGAAACAAGAACACTATCTCGACGGATCCAAGATGTGGCGCGAGGAAGAACCTCTAGCGCGATCGCCGCAAGATGTGGCCTAGAGGCCTAGAGTTCTTCGAGGCCTTGAAGACCGACCCAAGTGCTGAATCCCTGCTGAAGCTGCGCCCAATCGCGCCCCAACCTGGCCTGTAGGGCTGTCGGCGTTGCGTCACCTCCTGCCGCGATTTCTGCAAGATACGCTTTGAATCTGGTGGCCAACTGTGGATCGCTCAGTAGATAGCGGATCCAGAAGCTGCTCTGTGCATAGTTTAGCTGCTTCGGATCGGACCTCACAAACTCCTCCCAGTCCAGATTGAGAACCTCCTGAAGAGACCTCGAGCCCGGCGTATTCAACGACTTTCGCAGCTGGATCACAGCGCCTAGTGCCCCCCCCGTAACCACGGCTCTGCCGATTCGCGTCCTCCGACCAGACAGCCGCGTCGCTTCCAGCGCACCACTCTCTTCGAGTCGAAACGCGGCCATGTCGTCTGCAATCCCTTCATTGAGCCACGCCGGTAGAGCGGGACCCAGGGCACGTCGATTCAGCAGATGAGTAATCTCGTGGATCAGAGTCGCAGCGACCTCCCACTTTGATCTTCCACCTACCCAGAGGGCTACCATTCCGAAACCGGTGTGCCCGGAAGCGAGTAGACCTTCGAGGGTAGTGTCTGTGGCTTGCAGAACACGATAATCCAACACCCTCTCAAACAGGAGTATCGCTTCCGCCGGCTCGCCAACCGGCCGCAAATCGTATCTCGCTCGGTATCTCTCCTCTACCCGATGCGCCACCCTGTCGCAGAAGTCCACCAAGTCTTTACTACGCGCATCGGAATACAGGAGATACGGCCCCAGCCGACCTTGCACGCCGTCTTTGCCCATCACCAGACGAGCGAGTTGTAAACGGTCCGGATGAGGGGGACGCGAGTCCAACGGAACCACTGGAGTCGGCGCGCTGCCTAAAGGCGGCTCGTCGGAAGTATAGTAATCTTCGAAATAGACCCAACCCATTTGACTGCCGCGATTGACGAGGTACCAGTCCTCTATTTGGCGTACGATCGGCAGTCGCACATACTCGTCGGCACGCGCCGTCTTTACCGAACCAAAATCCGGCTCCTCGAAAAAGACCGTCTCTGGGCCTAGCCAGATCGCTCTGGAGGTGACGGTCTCCACTGACGAGGCGTCGTTCTGGATAGCCTCCCCTGTACCGCCATTTCGATTGGTTTGCCTGGCGCTCGGTTCCAAGCTCGCCTCAGAAGGCAGATAGGAAGCCCGAAACGCTGCGACCGCTGGTCCCACAAACGGCCAGGCCTGAGCCCGCTCCAGGTATTGCGAGTCCGGATAACGAGTGAAGTACGCAAAGAGACCCAGCACCCCTAAACCGAGAGTTAAGATTAGGTATGAAACAAGATCTCTACGCACCATCCGTCTTCACAGTCGATCCAGCCAGTTAGAGTCGGGCAAAGTCACGCCAAGTCTCTGGCGACACAGATGTCTAGGCACTCCCCTGCGCAGCGACCTCTTTTCGAATCTCAGCATTGTGCTCACCCAGCAGCGGCGGATACCGCCGGTAGGTCGGCGCTTCGCGAGAGAGGTGAATCGGGTTGCCGATCGACCTCACGAGGCCGAGTAGTGGGTGCTCTAGTTCGACGATCATCCCACGCGCGAGTAAGTGTTCATCTTGCAGAGTCTGATCCGGAAAATTGATCGGCCCGGCTGGAACCCCGTGAGCCACCAACATCTCCACCCATTCGTCTGCGTCACGTTCGACCAGAATATCCTCTAGCAGGGGAATCAGCTCGGATCGATTAGCGTTGCGGTGGGTATTCGAGTCAAATCTCGGATCCACCATAAGAGTCGATTGGATTCCCAACGCTTCACAGAACTTTCCCCATAGACGCTCGGTCCCGACTGCCACAATCATCGTTTTATCTCGAGCTCGAATGGGCTGATAAGGGGTGATCGAGGGGTGCTGATTACCGATTTTCTCGGGTCGTTCATTTGTCGCGAAACAAGTGGCACCAATATTTGCCAGCCAGGTGACCTGGGAGTCGACTAAAGCGACATCGATGAATTGGCCCAGACCCGTGCCATCGAGAGCGTTGTCGCGTGAATAAAGTGCGGACAAGATTCCAATCAGGGAATAAATTCCAGCAGTAATATCAGACATCGCACTCGGAAAACGCATCGGCCCATCGTCCGGGCCGCCGGTCAGAGCCATGAGGCCTGCTTCCCCTTGAGCGATCACATCGTAACCACTGCGGCCCGCTTTGGGACCAGTATGGCCGTACCCACTTATCGCTGAATAGATCAATCGAGGGTTCTCTTCTCGGATAGTCTCCGGGTCGAGCTTGACGCGCTCAAGTGACTCCATGCGGGGAATATTGGTAATAAAAACGTCCGCGCCCTGCATCAGTTGATAGAGGATTCGCCGGTCATCCGGGTCCTTTATGTCCAATTCCAAACTGCGCTTATTGCGGTTGACCGAGAGAAAGTAGGCACTCTCCCCTTCCAAGAACGGAGGTCCCCAAGCTCGCGATTGATCTCCGGTACCGGGTCGCTCGATCTTGATGACATCGGCCCCGAGATCACCCAGCATCATGCTGCAGTACGGGCCTGCCAGAGCTTCAGTCATCTCCAAAACTCGAATGTTTCTTAAGGGAGAGGACATGATCTGTGCCTGCCGCAACCTGTTCTAGTACGTCGGAACGGCTGCGTCGACATCCCGACTCCACGCGTCAATCCCACCTAGCATGTTCGACACCCGATCAAAGCCCTGATCTCTAAGAAATCGAACCGCCTGCATAGAGCGCATGCCCGTATGACAATAGACAATCGTCTCCGCAGTGGCGTCGAGTTCTCCAAGGCGGCCAGGGAGGGCTTGCAACGGAATCAGCATCGCCCCTTCGATACGGCAGATCGCATACTCCTGCTCGGTGCGAACATCGAGCAGGCAAACAGGCCCTGCCGATCGAATCCTCCTGAGCGTCTCCTGCGGCGACACATTGACTGCGACATCCGCCGGCTCAGGCACAGCCGGCTCCAGACCGCACAATTGCTCGTAGTCGACGAGCTCGGTTTGGATTGGATTCTCGGAACAGATCGGGCAGACCGGGTTCTTTTCGAGACTGAGTTCTCGGAAGCGCATTTTGAGCGCATCGAAGACAACGAAACGCCCAATGAGATTCTCGCCGATCCCTAGGACCAGCTTGATCGCTTCGTTGGCTTGCAGCGCTCCGATGATGCCGGGGAGAACGCCCAAGACACCACCTTCGGCACACGAGGGCACCAGGCCGGGCGGAGGTGGTTCTGGGAACAGACACCGATAGCAGGGCCCTTTGGCTCCCCAGAATACCGAAACTTGCCCCTCGAATCGAAAGATGGATCCAAAGACGTTGGGCTTGCCCAGAAGTACACAGGCATCGTTTACTAGGTAGCGCGTCGGGAAGTTGTCGCTACCGTCAACTACTAGGTCGAAATCTCGAAGAATCTCAAGCGCGTTCGACGCCTCCAGCCGGCAGTCAAATGGAACGATGTCGATCAGCGGATTCGTCTCGTGAAGCCGCTCGACGGCTGCTTCGAGTTTCGATCTGCCTCGATCTCCCTCTCCGAACAGGACTTGGCGGTGCAGGTTCGACTCTTCGACCCGGTCGAATTCGACAATACCCAGAGTACCGACACCGGCAGCCGCTAGATAGAGTCCCAGGGGTGAGCCCAATCCTCCGGCGCCGACCATGAGAATCCTCGACCGCTTGAGGCGTTCCTGACCTTCGACCCCGACTTCAGGCATGATCAGCTGCCGACTGTAGCGCCGTATTTCTGCTGGATCGAGACCGGCGGAGGAGGAGGGAGCGTCGGAGATCATCGCCGTGAATTATGACAGGTTGATCGGGGCCACAAGAAACTCATCTAGAACCCTACTACTGCAAAAAGGGCCTACCAAAACCAACTGATGCCAAGATGGAGACCACCGTGAGGATGAGTACGGCGACGGCTGCTATCAGATGATCGACCCTCTCAGGAATCAAGGGATTGAGGAACTTTGCGGCTCCATAGCCACCTATGAATCCGCCAATGTGAGCGAAGTTGTCGATTCCGGGCATAATAAATCCGAAGACCCCTAGGATGAGCGCATACTTCCACGCCTCCCTTCCCACCGCACTGCTCCCCGTCTCTCTGCCATAGAGCACCAGAGCGCCCAAGAGTCCGAAGATCGCGGCTGAAGCGCCTACTGAAAAGCTCGCCCCCCGGAGCAATGAGAAGTACGCGGCGACGACGCTGGTCAGCAAGAAACCGGAGACTCCTGCCATCGAGTAGATCAGAACCATCCGACCGGGTCCGAACAGATTGGCCGTCGCGGGCGCCAACTGCCGAACCCACATCATATTGAAGAAGATATGCAGCAAGCCCCCGTGCAACCAAGAAGCCGAGAGTACCGTCCACCAGCGATCGAACGAAAAAACCGGGATCGCGCCACTAGCGCCAAAGAGAAATAGGCTCCTTGAACTCGGTGAAAGGAATGAAAGAGCACCACCCATCGTGACGCCGTGCGGGTCGGCCGCCAGCGTAAGAAGGTAGAGCACCGCACAACCACCAATCACCAATTCAACGAAGCCGAGGTCATTTCCGAGCTTCCGAAAAACCGAAGCAAAACCCCACATTCCTGGATTCGACCGGCCGCAATAGCCGCACTTATCCTGTTGTACCCCTACCAGCCTGCCGCAGGCTGGGCAGACCACTGAGCCGCTGGTTTGGCGCTTTAGCAACGGCAGCCTCCCCTACGCATCCTGATCATCTTGGCCATCCTCGACCGCGAGCCCTGACTTTACCGTCGGCGGAGATTCACTCGCTTCGAGCCGCTGCACGATTTGGCTGACCTCTACCTCAGCGCGCCGAATCTTGCTGCGACAGATCTCGAGCAGGGCAGCTGCCTTTCCCAGTTCCTCAGCCAATTCGTCGATGTCGACCTCGTCTGAGTCGACCCGCTCTAAGATGGCTTCCAGATCAGCTAGTGCTGTGCTGAATCCTATTTCCGCCGAAGTGGGTGGTTCCTTCTTGGCTGCGCTCATGGCTCCACTACCTCACTGATAAATCGACCCATGGCCAATTGAGTATAAACCCGCTCGCCCACTCTGAGTCTCTTGGAGTCTCTCAGGAGTCGGCCCTTCCCATCTCGGGCGATCGCAAATCCCCGAACCAGAGTCTTCTCCGGGCTGAGTCGAGTAATCAACATCCTCCAGCCATCGAGCCGAGCTCCCTGCGTTGTCACATGCCCCTTACTTCTAGCCACGATGGCCTGGGCGAGATACTCGGGTTCTCGGCGGCGGCGCTCGATCGCCTGTTCACATTTTCTGACAATCTGCCTTCCCTTCTCCTCTACTTGTGCCGGCGCGAGCACCAGTCGGCGTGCGGTGGTGCGCACCAAAGATTGCTCCAGAGC
Organism: Thermoanaerobaculia bacterium; assembly: GCA_036446675.1. Classification (GTDB taxonomy): domain Bacteria; phylum Acidobacteriota; class Thermoanaerobaculia; order Multivoradales; family JAHEKO01; genus JAZFTL01. The sequence continues at coordinate 1,405 of JAZFTL010000330.1, read as the reverse complement.
ATTCAATCTCTGGCTGGTCGACCGCAGGCGATAATTGGTCAATTGGACGGCTCGTTCGACCCGAAGTATCCTTTCGCGAGCACGGCGCAGCGGCAACGCGGCCTTGAGGGCCAGCGCCCCTGCTACATGCGCCACCGCCCGCTCCGATCCGGCCACCCTGCCGACGAGGAATTCCGCCGCCTTTGTGGGAGTCTTCAAGGCGGTGTGGGCGACCATATCGGCAATCGATTCGTCGATTTCGTGGCCTATGCCGGTTAAGACCGGTAGTGGCTCTTGGGCGATCGCGGTAGCAATTCGTTCACTATCAAACGACGCTAGGTCAGTCTGGGAGCCTCCGCCTCGGACGACAACCACACAGTCGAGCGAAATGTTGGCTAGCAGCTCGAGCGCCGAGGTGACTTCCCTCGCCGAATCTCTTCCCTGCACCGCGGCGTGCACGAAGTGGACACGAAACGCGTAGCCGCTCTCCCGGAGGGTACTCAGAAAGTCATGATAGGCCGCACTCTGATCCGAGGTGACCAGCCCGACATCCAGTGGGACTTCGGAAAGCGGTAGTTGTCGGTTCGCAGCGAATAGCCCAGCAGCTTGGAGTGAGGCGATCGTTTCTCGGCGCATCTGCGCCACGAGTCCGGCCCCGAAGACTGGATCGACTTCTCTGACGACAAATTGAAGTCGACCGAACGGCCCGTAGAAATCTAGATTGCCGCGCAGGCGAATCTGCTGTCCTTCGGCGATCTCTTGGCTGCTCATCGCGAGTCGTCGTCTGATCTGGTCTGCGTTATTGCGCCAGATAACCGATTCCAACTTGGCAACGATCTCGTCGTCGGCCCCCTTCTCGATCAACTCGAAGTATTGATGCCCTCGTTGACTCGACCGCAGCCGCTGTACCTCGCCGACCACCCACACTGAATCGTAAGCCGTGCTCAAGATCTCCTGAATTTCAGCACAGAGCAGGCCGACCGAATAGGTCTCTGCAGAGGTCATGGAGTTCATTGCCGGCCTTTCACGTCGACGAATTCGACTTATTCTGAAGGAGTCTATTCGTGACTTAGTGGAAGCCGACCAACTCGTGCGAGGTGGCCAGTGGAATCGACTTTGCCCAGCCTACAGCCTCTTTATCACTGAGCGTCAACTTTTCCAGAAATACCTCGGCATCGGTCCGCTCCTCAAAGAGCCGCCAGATAAAGGTGTGCCCGGCAGGTGCCGTAAAATAAGTGTAAGACTTCGCATTCTTAGAAAGATCGAAGCCCAGATCGGTCTCGCCGTTCGTTCCAACGCAGGCAATAGCAATCGCCCGATAGGCCAAGGCGAGCGCTTTGAGCGCATCCTCGTGGTCTCCCAGTTCTTCCTTGGAGAGAGGACTATGGTGGATCGCCACCCGGGTGGAATCCTCTTCAGCCAAGAG
>JAZFTL010000329.1:0-2020 GCA_036446675.1 Thermoanaerobaculia bacterium | reverse complement strand
GGTTCTGGCCGCTGAGCCGGCAGGATAGGCCGAAACAGTTGCTCTCGATTGCCGGCGACAGAAGCTTGCTGGTGCAAACGGTTGAGAGGCTCGCGCCGAAAGTTTCTCCAGATAATATTTGGGTGGTCACGACACGCCGGCTGGTGGAACAGATTCGATCGGCGCTCCCGAGTGTCCCGGTGGATCAGATTCTGGCTGAGCCGGAAGGTCGCAACACTGCAGCGGCGATCGGGTGGTCCATTCGCTGCATGCCCCGAGCTCTTCGCGAAGGAGTGATCGCGGTTCTGCCTTCCGACCATAGAGTACGCGATGAGGCGACCTTTCGAAGGGTTCTCGGTATCGCCGCCCGAGCAGCCCAGACGCAAGATCGGATCATCACGTTGGGAGTGAAGCCGCGCTGGGCGGAGACAGGTTACGGTTATCTCGAGGTCGGCTCGATTCTGGACTCGCAGACTGATCTAAGACAGGTTGTGCGCTTTTGTGAAAAACCGGATTCCAAGACAGCCGAGGAATTTGTCGCGGCCGGAAACTTCTTGTGGAACGCTGGGATGTTTGTCTTTCGCGGCTCCTCTCTGCTGGCGGCTCTCGATCGATTTGAACCGGAGCTGGCGGACGGTTTGCGACGCATCGAAGAGCGGCCCGAGTTGTTGGAGGATCTTTACCGGCAATTGCCGGCCAAGTCGATCGACTATGCAGTCATGGAAAGGCTGGGGAGTCTGGCAACCCTGCCACTGGATTGTGGCTGGAGCGATCTGGGGTCGTGGCCCGCCCTGATGGAAGAGCTGGGCCTCAATGAACAGGGCAGTGTCGAAGTTGGAAATGTCGTAGCCCTCGATTCTACGGACAACTTGCTCTACGCCGATCAAGGGACCATTGCGGTGCTGGGAGTTGAAGGACTTGTCGTAGTGCGCACCAACGATGCGGTCCTCGTGGTGCCAGTCGACCGGGCGCAACAAGTGCGGCGCCTCATCGCCGAACTCGAGAGGCGAGGATTAGAGCATTTGCTCTAGAAGGTTCGATTCTCGATGCAGAAGGTTCGTGTTGCCGTCGGTACTACCCAGTTCGATCTTCGCAGTGTCGAGATTCCGCTGATACTGGAAAGCTTGATTCCAGGAGGAGAATCCTGGGAGATCGAGGTGGGATTCGGCCGGGGGCGCTATCTACTGCGCCGCGCCGCAGCCGAGCCGCACCTTCGGTTTCTCGGGATTGAACTCGCCTCAGAATACTTCGACCTGGTCAGGCGCCGCCTGATTCAACGTGGACTGCACAATGTAGTTCTCCTGCGGGGCGAGGCGCTCTTCATCTTAGCGTCGGTCTTGCCGGCCAAGATTACTCGCTGTCTCCACATATACTTTCCGGATCCGTGGCCTAAGGCGCGCCACTCCAGACGCCGGCTTCTGGATACAGAGACCGTCGACTTGGTGCTCCGTCTCTTAGTACCTGGAGGTCGCATTTTTTTTGCCACCGACTTCTTGGAGTACGGGGGGCGGGTCCAAGAAGTGCTCGACACCCATCCCGGAGTGCGCGTCGAGGAGCAGAGTGGTTTGTGGCCGGATGGATTTCGGACGAATTACGAAGCCAAGTATGCAGCGGAAGGCAGGCCGATTCTTCGGCTCATCGTGACCCGGGAGCAGTCTTGCGAATCATCAGGTAGCCTCTTGCATCCGGCCGCCGCGGCGGCGATCCTGGCTGCCACATCATGAGGCAACTCGCCCCGATACTTCCTTACTTCCGGAATCATCCGTGGAAGTTGGCATCTGGACTGGCCTGTATTGCCGGCTCGGTCTGCCTAGCCCTCACGGTACCTCTACTGGTGGGAAGAGCGATAGATACTCTGCGTCAGACGGGGAATCTAGGTCACCAGGTCGACTCTCGCCTCTTGCTCAAATATGCAGCTGCGCTCGTCGGGATCACCGCCGTTCAAGGCATTTTCACGTTTGGTCAGCGCCTGCTCTTAGTCTCGCTGAGTCGCGATGTAGAATTCGAGCTGCGCAACGATTACTTCGCTCATCTCGAGCGC
>JAZFTL010000328.1:0-2661 GCA_036446675.1 Thermoanaerobaculia bacterium | reverse complement strand
CGACTCCCAGGGCGCCGCCGCCGAGTGCGGCGAGTCTAGACACCTTGAGGATTAGTGCATCGCTCGCCGATGGATTCAAGAAGCGCCCGTACAGATCCTTGGACAGCGAGGTTGAGAGCATGAAGAGGATCGCATCCGCAGAACTCAGTTCGGCTGAAAGTACTGCGGCCAGAGCGATGCCACCCACAAAAGGCGGCAGCGCGACGGTGAGAAGCGTCGGTAACGCCAACTCGGGATTGGCCAAGGCCGGATCGTAGTACCTGGCAATCATTCCCATGAGCGGCGGCACGATCGCGAATGCCATCAGGGCGATGCCGCTGGCTCCAACTCCGAGGCGGACGGCGCGATCATCGCGGGCCCCAAACACTTTTTGAATCAAACCCGGCGAGATCATGAAAGCCGGCACCAGCAGGGCGATGTAGCGCAGACCCGACGCGCCACCTTTCCAAAAACTGAGGTAGGAAGGGGACTCGCGAGGTGCTGCAGCGAGCACCGCGCCGAGGCCCCCTTCCGGCATCACCCAGATAAGGGCCAGAGCAAAGCCGATGATCAAGACTACTAGCTGCACCAGATTCACCCACGCCGAAGTCAGTAGGCCCCCTGCGGCAAAGTAGACAGCAACGACTGTTCCACCGATTAAGCAGCCCCATATCTTGGGGACGCCTGCGACGACTTCCAAAATCCAAGCCATGGCGATGAACTGGCCTGCCAGGATTGCCAGCGTCCCGAGCCAGAGCAAGACTGCAACGGTAGCCCGAACTTCTGGTCCATAGCGGTGCTCGAGATAGTCTCCTACCGTGTGCATGTCGTGCAACGCCGCAAGATGGCGGATCTTGGGACCCAGCCAGAGGCCCAAAATCAATGTTCCGAGGCCTGCGGAGCCTACCCACCACCAGGCACTAAGACCATCCCGGTAGCCGAGGCCGGCGGCTCCGACAGTCGATCCGGCCCCGATGTTGGCAGCCAAGATGGTGCTGAAGATCAAGACTGGACCGAGGCTCCTGCCGGCAACAAAGAAGCTCGCCGAGCTGTCTACCCGACGCCCAATCCATAGGCCCAATGAGATGAGGAGAACCGAGTAGCCGATGAGGCTGAGTAGTTGGAGGTTCAATGTTTTTCTCCGATGAGAGTTGCTATGACTCCGGCTCCGAGCGCCATCAGAAATGCCGGTGCGAGTTCTTCGGCCTGCGAAATTATCGGGCCCCAGGGCTGGATTAGAGGTACTCCGAACTTAAACAATGGAATAGAGATGGCCCCCGTTACCATCGATGCGAGTGCACCCTGGACGTTATACCGGGGCCAGAGCAGGGAGAGAATGATCACTGGGCAGAAGGTTGCGGCGATGCCGGACCACCCGAAGATGGCATACCAGAAAATGGTGCGGTCGGGACTGACAAGGGATACGGTAAACGCCGTACCGAGTGCCAGCAGCGACAGGACCAGGGTGACCGCGCGAGACATTCCGACAAGCGCTTCAGCTTTCAGTTCGGGATGCCACATCTGTTGATAGACATCCCGCGTAATCGAGCTCGACGCGACGAGGAGCAACGAATCGATGGTTGACATCGTTGCTGCCAGCACTGCGGCGATGTAGAGCCCTACGATCGCAGCTGGAAAGACGAGTGCAACGAGTTCCGGCAGCACCCCTTCACCATTCGCCCCCAAAGTTGCTGCAAAGTCCCCGTGCGCGCCGACCAAGAGGGCCCGGCCAAGCAGGCCGCTCGCCACTGCGCCGGTATCGGTCAACAGAGTAAACGCGACGGCAACCCACCGACCAGAGCGAATCTCACCTTCATCACGAATCGCGATCAGTCGTACGAACACCTGAGGCGAGCCGAGAAAGCCCAGGCCGATGGCGAGATAGCTGACGATGATGAGACAGTTCGAGAGGGTTGCGCCACCGGCTCCCCAAAGACTCAAGAGACTCCCGTCCAGCATTGAAAGCCCGAGGGTCGGGTCCTGACCCAGGAGCAGCCAGGCAGCTATCGGCAGAGCCGTGAGGCCCGCGAGCATCAATAACCCTTGGAAAAGATCCGACCACGCAACTGCCAGGAATCCGCCGAAAAGGGTATACACAACGACAATGCCGAAGCCGACGATGGCTCCCAAGTAGTGATTCCAGCCGAGGAAACTTTCGAAAGCCTTCCCGGTAGCATCGATCTGCGCACTTACGTAAATCGTCACGAAGACGGCGAGTGAGCCGGCGGCGATGAGGCGCAGAGCCCGCGTCTTGGCCTCTAGTCCGGGGCCGCCGAATCGGCTTACGAGATAGTCTGGAATCGTGATTGAGTCGAATTGATCGGTGGCGCGCTTGAACGGACGGGCCATGAGAAACCAGGCGACGCCGACGCCGAGACATTCTCCGACGACGATCCAAAGTGCTCGCGCTCCGACCAGCGCTCCAAGGCCGGTAAGTCCGAGGTAGAGCCAGGCCGACTCACCGCTGGCTCGGGCTGAGAATGCGGCGACCCAGTAGCCCAACCGCTTTCCGCCGACGTAGTAGTCGGAGAGCCCGCGTATGCGCCGACTGGCGATAACTCCGATCGCGAGCAGCACGGCAAAGTAGCTAAGAATGACTATGTATTCGATCGCCTGCGTTCCCTCCGAGCTCTAATTTGACTGTGGAAATCCCAAGTCTACGCCGCGCTGCGCGGGATCGGA
>JAZFTL010000327.1:0-2597 GCA_036446675.1 Thermoanaerobaculia bacterium | reverse complement strand
GCCGCACCTTCTCAGCTTGCGAACCCAGGAAATTCGTGTTTTCCGGAGTACAGACCAGTTCCGCCCCCCGCGCAGCCGCCTCGCGAATATGCGTCTCAACAGTTCGCAGATTCTCGACCTCGTCGGAGGTCGAGGTCATTTGAATGACCGCTGCCCGAAAAGAGCTCATCGCGTTGTCGGCTGTCGGTCTCATCTGAACATTGTGCGCGGCCTTCGCCCATTGCACGAAGACCATGGCGCCAAGAAGTCGAGCGACTCGTCGTGACGCCAAGGGTTCAGAACGGGCCCCCCATTTCCGTCACGAGGGGCTTGAGTTTCGTTGCCAGGCCGATGCCTTGGGCCACGGGTAGAATCACGGAGCAGAGCTGCGGATGCACCATGAAGTAGCCGTTGAAGGCTCGGATCGCTCGCAGCGTCTCTTCGTCCACCCCCCCCTCGAAATCGGCAGGCGCGCTGATGGCGCCACCCAACAATAGGTTGTTGACGACAACCAGACCACCAACGCGGACTCTGGGTAGAATCAAATCCAGACAGCGGCGATAGTGGCTTGATCCAGCCTTGAGATAGACCAGATCAAACTCCCCTTCAAGAGTCTGGAGTACCCTAAATAGTTCACCTTCGCGTGGTTTCAAGACTCCCGCAAATCCATCCCGATGTAGAAGATCCTCGACCCGATCAAACGCCTCACTCTCTTCATCAATCACAGTGATCTCGAGCGGCAGCGAACCCGACGCGAGCCACAGGGTCTCATAGCCGTCGCCAACCCCGATCTGAAGAATCGATCGCGCCATGGCGCCGCGGCTGAGGCACTGCAGCAATTTACCGAGTTCCGGGGACGCAAGAGCTCCGCGCCTTCGGGCGGCTGCCTCGATCTCGGCGTAGAGCGGCTTCCGAGGAGGCATGAGGTGCTCGAGGTAGTCTTCTGTCTCTTGTCGAAAAATGCCTGGCGAGTGCTTCTTCATGGGTGTTCCTCGAGAGTCATGGTACCTCAGACCGCCTGCTGTCAGGCGTCTGACCAGCGTGGCTTCCTGGGACAATTCAGATAAAATGAACAGATGCGACCTGTCAAGATCATTCCGCAACCATTCGGCTTAGGTGGCAAGCGTCGACTGTTGCCGGCGCCGCCTGACTTCTTCCTTCTGCTCTGCTTGGCTATCGGAGGCTTCGGAACCGGCATGCCGCCGGCCGCAGCTGAAGACCAACCCGCGCCGACGCCACTACTGACGGTCTCCGCGTTGCGTATCGAGCCTGCCGATCTCAAAGCCGACCAACTGTGTAAGCTACACGTAGAACTTACCAACCAAGGGACACAGATCGCTTCGCAGCTTGGGTTTACGGTCAAAATCAACGATCAGATTTTGGGAGTTTACGGCAATCAGCTCTTTATGTATCCGATCGAACCCAACGCGACGGCTACTTTTCGCTTGTACAATTTCTGGACCTCCGAGACTTCGCGTCCCTTCCCATCAGACGGAAAGATGACCATTGAGGTCACCTTGAACGAGGCCCAATGGATGCAGCGCGAAATCGACGGTAACGAGACTACCTGGACACCACTGGGAGAAGTCGAGAATCTGCCCCACTCCGCACAGCTCGAACTGAGATCGGGCGAGAGTCCTTAGGGTTCGCGAAGAAATAACTTACCATTTTCGCATCCCATCTTCGGGCCATCTTCGATCGATCCTCACGCCCAAAATCCTCAACGTGGCCAGGCCACGTCTGCGGTTTTGCTCCCTCGGATCCACCGAATCTAACCCAAATCTGGGCCCGAATTCTGGAAAGTTATTTCTTCGCGAACCCTTAGTTCACTGTACCGCTCGGTCTCAGTCTACTCTAAAGGAGACCACGCCAGTACTTCGAGGAGGAGCGCTCTTCGCGATAGCGCGGCAGTATCTAAGAGATGGTAGTTAGGTCTGATCACCACTTCACAATCGGTCGAATCCTCGACATCGAGCAACTCTGGAGAGATCTCGAGCACAACTCTATGTAACCCTGCACCTTCTACTGCTTCGCTGCCCGCGGAACAAGCCGAAGAGACCGAGACCACTGGAAGCTGAGCCCCCTCATCAAGCACCAGCTCTACTGCGCCGTCGGAAGGTCTGGGGATTCGAAATTGCAAAAGAATCTCGCCGCGACCCTCCACATCTGAGATTCGAATCGTGCCTTCTTCGGTCAACCATCTGACTCCGAGCACTTGCACATCCGTTCCTGGTTCCGATTCAATCCAGCTCGGAGAAAAGTAGAACATGGGCTCAGGCTTCGAGCTCTCCTCTACCAACAGCTTCGCGACGACGTATTCATGGTGGCCGGCTTCCTCACCGTCCAGCTGCAAGGGCCAGCGTCGACCGCCCACATCATAGAGTCCCATGGTCAATCGATAGTTACCGGTCGGCAAGGACGGGGCGAGTGCTGACTGAAACAACAGACTGTAATCCAGCATCTCCTCGCCAGGCGCCCAGTCGAAGGGTAAAGCATGATCGAAGGTGCGCAGAACTTCTCCAACATCGGAAAGCAAGTGAACAAAAACGATCGGAGGTGCCGTTGCTCCTGCAAGCTCACGTAGCATCTCCCACTGCAAATCAAGAGGCGCGAAGCCT
>JAZFTL010000326.1:0-3695 GCA_036446675.1 Thermoanaerobaculia bacterium | reverse complement strand
TATTTCAGCTTATAAATTTACTCAGGACCAGGGGGTGGCCCAATGACTGCACTTCGCACACTTATTCTCGCCGGACTCGTATTCTTGATGGTCGCAGTTCCATCCAATGGCCAAGGCAGCGGCAGTCTCGCGGGAACCGTCGCCAGAGAGGACGGCTCAGGCATCGGTGGAGTAACAGTCGTAGTAAATGAGTTGGGTCTTGCCGAGATCACTAGGAGTGACGGCTCTTATTCGATCAGTCAGATTGCGGCGGGCACCTATTCGATAACCTTCACCTTGGGATCGAATGTTCAAGTAGAAGAGGGAGTCGAGGTGGCGGCCGGCGCTACGACCAGACTCGAGACGACGGTCGATTGGAGTATCAGTTTCGCTGAGACGATCGTCGTGATGTCGGCGTCGCGTCGCGCCGAGAGAATTGTCGAAGTCCCGGCAGCTATCTCTGTCATCACCGCACTGGAAATCAAGCGCGAAGCTTCGCATGGTCAACTTCCCAAGTTGCTCGAGTTTACTCCCGGTGCGGAGGTGACGCAGAGTGGTATCTACGACTACAACCTCAACACCCGAGGTTTCAACAGCTCACTGAACCGTCGGGTCGCCACTTTGATCGATGGGCGCGATCCTTCGGTACCCTTCCTAGGAGCTCAGGAATGGGCGGCGCTCTCATTTCCGCTCGATGATCTTGCCAGTCTGGAGATGGTGCGGGGTCCGAGCGCGGCGCTCTACGGCGCCAATGCGTCGAGCGGAGTCCTCAACATGACGACGAAGGCGCCGCGGGATAGTCAGGGCGGCACGCTGCGGCTCACCGCCGGCGAGTTGAATACGACGAACGCAGATTTGCGCTGGGCAGGGAGCCTAGGGAGCGAATGGTATCTAAAAGCGGTCGGCGGAATCCGCCAGAGTGACGATTTTTCCAGATCGCGCCGCGGGCAAGCTGAATATGCCGTTCCGTGTACTGTCAGTGGTCAGATCGAGTGTCTTCCGCAGGAGGGAGCTTTGTTGTCGCCGACCGATGTCGAGATCACGTTTGGCGCGCTTCGGCTGGACAAGAACTTGAGCAGCGGCAAGCTTTTCACCATTGAGGGAGGTCAGTCGACGGTCAAGGGGCCCATCTTTCAGACCGGTATCGGCCGAGTCCAGGTGGTCGCTCTCGATCGCCCCTGGGCGCGAACGAATTTTTACGCAGAGCGATGGAATCTACTTGCTTACTACAACAAACGCGACGCTAGCAAGCAGACCGCGCTGGCAGCCGGAACGAATCTGACCCTCAATACGGAGAATTACCAGGTCGAACTTCAAGGCAACTGGGACCTGGCAGACGGCCGCGCCCGGATCGTCTTGGGAGGCGCTTATTCCGAGGATGATATCGACAGCTTCGATCCGACTCAGGGAGCGCAGACCTTGATGTTCGAGCCGGTCAGCTCGGATCAACAGGCTCTCTTCGGCCAACTGGACTGGGAGTTCAGCGACAAAGTCAAACTGGTGGTAGCGGGTCGGTGGGACGACAGCACCTTGCACGATGCTCGAGTTTCGCCCAAAGCTGCACTGGTCTTTGGTCTCAGTCACAACAGCACGTTGCGGCTGACCTATAACGAGGCGTTCCAAGTACCCAACTACTCGGAGTTCTTCCTCCAAGCCAACGTAGCGGCGCCATTGCCGCTGCAGGCCTTCGAGGCTTTTTGTACCCCCTTCGGGGTCTCCTGTGGATTCGCCCCTGGTCCGACCCGAATTCTGGCCTTGGGAAACAAGGATTTGGAATTAGAAGAGATCAAAACCATTGAACTGGGCTATAGCGGTATCTTAGGTGGCAGCACCTACCTGACCGTCGATTACTACAACAGCAAGTCGGAGAATTTCATCACCGATCTGTTGCCTCAGTTGGGGACAGCGCTCGGCCGAACCAATCCGAATTTCGGCCCTTACACGCCGCCTGCCGACTTGCCGGCGCCGGTGGCTGCCGCTCTTCTGGCAACCTTGCAAGGCGCTCTCGGTCCGGCATTTTTTATCCTGACGAACAACGTAGACGGAACCCCCATACTCGGGGCGGTCTCCTATAGCAACTTCGGCAAAGTAGATACTCAGGGAATTGATATCGGCCTGAATCACTACTTTCAGAACGACTGGACCTTCTCACTGAGTTACTCATGGTTTGATTTCGACGTCAAAGAAGATCTACCCGGCTTCGACAGCCTGCTCCTGCCGAACACGCCGGAGAATAAACTCAGTGTCGGCATGGCCTACGTTGGAAGTCGATTTGATGCGGGTTTCGATGCGCGCTGGGTCGATAAATTTCGTTGGGCGGTGGGGCCGTTTGTCGGCGATGTCGAGTCGTATGTGACGGCGGACTTGAACAGCAACTACCAGCTCAACGACAATTGGTCGGTTGGAGTCTCGATCGCCAATCTCTTCGACGAGAAACACTTTGAGTCGTTTGGCGGCGACATCCTCGAGCGCCGGGCGCTCGGCAATGTCGTGCTTTCCTGGTAGGTAATTTGGGTGTGGGGGTGGTGTCTCGGCCGCCGCGCCAAGTTCCTCAGGATCAAAAGGGATTGTACGCTCCGGAGTGTTTTGTGCAGCGTCAAGTCCGCAATGGACTTCGGAGAGAGAGTGATCAGAGTGGTCCCGTATTCAACGATCCATTCTTGGGAGACAACAGGGTGAGAGCCGCAGGTAGGCGTGGCTTGGGCGCTTCTGGGATGATACTGATTGCGGGTCTTCTACCGGCCAGTGAAACTGTTGCAGCTCCCCAGTTCGAGTTTGAAGAGACGAAGCAACTCGTTGCCTTGGTCGAAGCAGGTACCCAGTTGGTAGAAGAACGTGGCGTCGAAGCGGCGTGCAGGGAGTTTCGCGTCGAAGGATCTCGCTGGTTCGTTGAAGATCGCTATCTGTTTGTTCTCGACATGAACGGGGAGTCGCTGTGCCATCCGGCGCGACCGAGTTTGGAGGGGCGCGTCCTGCTCGACCTGAAAGACCCGCACGGCTACCCGATCGTGCAAACCTTCATTCGAGAGTTGGAAGGGGAGAACGAAGAGGCCTGGGTGCACTATTTGTGGCCACCGCCAAACGACAGTACTTTCTATTGGAAGACTTCCTATCTCCGACAGACCCGCGATGCCGAGGGTTTGGACTGCATTGTCGGCAGCGGACGCTATCGGATGAAGATGGAGCGTCATTTTGTCGTCGAGCAGGTGAATGACGCGGCTGACTTGATTCAACAGCGCGGCGAAGCGGCGTTCGAGGTGCTGCGTGACAAAGCAAGCGGCTTTCTTTTCTACGACAACTATGTATTTGTTTTGGACGAGACCGGTCTTCTATTGGTCAACCCGGGATTCCCCTCTCAAGAGGGTAAGAACCTCATCGACCTGGAGGATGTTCATGGAAAGAGGTTCGTCCGCGAGATGATCGATGCTTTGCAAGAAGCGGACTCAGCCTGGATCGACTACATGTGGCCGAGGCCGGGAGATGAGCCGGCAAGCCCTAAGAGTGCCTATATTCGTTGGGCTGAGTTCGAGGGTAAACGCCTCCTGGTTGGGGCCGGGCTGTACGTCTACTGAGGTGTCCGTAAGGCTTGAGTCAGGGCGCATCTTTGCTCCGACATCGCAGAGTTGAGACTTTGCGCGAAACTCAAATTGACAGCTCTTCAAGGCTACCTTACACTCCCCGTCTACGACGGGGCGTAGCGCAGCCTGGTAGCGCAC
>JAZFTL010000325.1:0-6448 GCA_036446675.1 Thermoanaerobaculia bacterium | reverse complement strand
TCATGATGCGATCTGGGCCGCTCTCGACCGTCTAGCCAAAGTCGAAGGGCGCAAGGCTATCGTGGCTTTCACCGACGGTAGGGACAACGCATCGGTCCGACATACCTACAGGGAAGTTTACCAGCGTTTAGCCGCCAGCACGGTCGTCATGTATGCCATTCACCTTGAAACGGAACAGGAATCGCTGGGAAAACGCTCACTTTCGAACGAAGGGTCCGCTAGACCGCCCAGCCCAGCCGCAAGGGACATATTGAATACCCCCCGATTCGGGCAATCCGCACCGACAGCTCCTCCCCAAAGTGTGTCGATTCCTTCAAGCCCTCGAGCTCAACTGATCACGATGGCCGAGGCGACCGGTGGACGCTTCTACTCTCCAACCCGGTACGAAGACATCGAGCATGCTTATTCCGAGGTTGCTGATGACCTCGGATCGTTCTATAGGTTGGGCTACAATAGCAGCAATCTGAACTACGATGGAGGTTGGCGTGATATTCTCGTCCTCGTGCCAACCGTCAACCGAGCGGAAGCCAGGACACGAAAGGGCTATTGGGCAAGGCCCTAAGCGGCGAAGACGGGCCATCCCGCCATTCCTACTCAGCAAACAGCAGATAGGGAACTTCCAGACTGTATGTTGTCCCTCTTCCTGGCTCAGTTTCGCCGGTAAGTAGGAAGCTGAAGTCTGCAGATTCTTTTCTAACGACTTCGGCCCTCATCTTGACCCCGCCCCGTCCGCCGCAATCACACGCATTGAGAGGTTGTTGCTGTGGCGAGTTAAACTGTTGGGCCGATAACATCCTTTCTATTTCCTTGCGCGATTGGTCTAAAGCCTGGTTTCCGGCAACGACACCGGCAAGGCGTTGCGTAGTCGAGTCCCTGATCCCCTTTATTTCGCCGGCGGAATTAACTGCGACGCGATGCGCAAGGCCGCCAAGTGAGTTGAAAGTCCCACTTGCAATCTTAGCGGCTAAAGGGTTAGGAAACAGGCTTGACACCTGGGCAGAGCTTTTAAATACAAGTTCCGCGGAAAGCGCAAATTGTTCCACTGTCTTGTGGAAACCTATGTCTTTGATCCCTTTCTCGCTCAACCTAGTGGCTTCCCATCCGCGGATCGCCGCTTGGCCAACCATAGTGTTGTGTGCTGCTATGGCGTCCTTCACTGGAATAGACGGTGCTGAACTATCCGATACTGACATTGCGACCCCGCTGTCGAGGTTCTCGGGGACGAGAACGACGTCGATCAAATCCGACTGCGCCTTGAACCACCGAACCGTCTCCAGATTCCTGGCAGATACTTCCAATCTAGGGGCCTGAGAAATCGCAGCAAGTAGGTCCTCCTCCGCTCCATCATAGTTTCTGGCGAGGGAGGTTATGACGGCCCTGACGTTCAGAGCGATCGGGTAATCGCTTCCCCATGTATCCAGATCGGCCTTGGGATCGTCACCGGCATCGGTTGCACCAAGCGTGAGTAGCACGATCATCACGTTTACCTGACTGTTCAGATAATCCGGGTCGATCACACTGGCTCCAAGAAAATGCTCAAAGGCGAGATCCAGCCTACCGATTTTCGCGGTGACCATCCCAAGGACGTCCAAGGTAACTGCCAGTAGAGGCTTCTGCTGAACAGCTTCCGATACATATTGCTCAGCTTGCTCTGCCTGGCCCAACCGCAGGCTGGCGTCCGCCATCAGCGCCAGGATCGCCGATGACCTGCACTGCTGAGCCTGAGCCTGGCCCAACCACTCCGTCACCGGAGATAGATCATTGAGTTCGCCAAAGTCCAGGAAGTACCGGAGCGAATCCTCATAACGAAACACTCCCAGGGAGGCGTGAGCTTTCAGCCAATGTGCCAGACCCTGGGAGATATCCCCCTCGGCTTCGGCTGGGTTGAGCCCCTCCAAAAGCCGTTCCCAGTCGGCCTCGCAGATCGCTCCCAACAGTTCTTCCGACGAAGCGGCGCGGCCATGTTGTACACCAAACAAGAACACCAGCATCAAGACAAGTGAGGCTCTTTTCAACCCACGACTAAAAAACCAATAAGTCATCATGGTTCTGCTCCTTAAAGAGGGCCCGGTTTTAGTTTGGAGTTTCCTCTTCTAAAAGAGTCTTGCCCCGCTTTCCACACTCTTTCCGCATCCTTCAAAAGGTTCAAAGGCCACGTTTGTTGTCTGAATCAATCGCCCCTGCGCTTCGCAACATTTCCACAATGCCCGTGTCCTCATGCCCAGAAGCAGCCATCAAGGCCGTCAGGCCGTCGTTGGATTGGATGTTGACATCTGCACCTTCGTCCAAAAGGATCTGAACCGTGTAGACGTAGCCCTTCTGCGACGCCAGCAATAAAGCTGTCACGCCGTCGCCGTCCTGGCGGTCGACATCAGCACCGTGGTTGAGCAAAAGTCTCACCAATTCGAGACCACCGGTCCCGGTCAACATGCGAGCGTTGTCTGACCCTTCAACATCGAAGCCATTGCTGGACGGCAAACCGGCAGCGGTAGGCAACAATTCTGACCTCTCGTTGCTCCCACCTGCAGCCACCGCCGCCATCAAGGCCGTCAGGCCGTCGTTCGATTGGAGGTTGACATCTGCACCTTTGGCCAAAAGGATCTGAACAGTGTCGAGGTACCCCTTCTGCGACGCTATCAATAAAGCTGTCACGCCGTCGCCGTCCTGGCGGTCAACATCAGCACCCGCCTCTATCAATTTTTCAACCACTTCGAAGTGTCCGCCGACGGTCGCCAAGGCCAAGGCGCTGAATTCTGCACCCTCGGGCCCAGCGTCTACAATGCCACCAGCGTCAATAAGTGCAGAGACGATGTCAAGATGGCCACCTTCAGCGGCCATGGCCATTGGAGTGTCGCCAACAAAATCAGCCTCCCGCCCATACCGACCATTGATCGACCCTATTATGGGCCTCATGGCGCTAAACGCTTCCGTGAACACGTTAGGGCGGGCTCCAGCATTCAACAGATCATTAGTTATGGTTCTATACCCCATGAGACTTGCCCAGTGAAGCGCCGTATACCCCATATCATCAGTGAGGTTAACGACCTCTGGATTCGCGCTTATTTGGGACCGAACGAGATCGATCCACCCCATTCTAGCCGCTAAAGCCACCGGCGACAGAGTCTCACCTAGCGCCCGAATCTCTCTCTCCGCAGTGAGCAACTTGTCAGGTTTCTGAATCGCCCGTTCGATCCACTCTCTGTCCTTTGCGCGATCCTGATAGAAGTCTGCTATCCTATCCGAAATGTCTTCCATGGAACCTCGTAGTTTACGAAAACCTGTCAATCCGACTCCCTTCATTGAGGTACAGCTAAACTGCTGAGAGACCGGATGGGTTGAAGTGTCAGAGAGTCGGAACTCTACCCTCATACCAGAGGACTTGGTGAACCTTCCACGCGACAGTATCTGAATCGCTCCGAAGCTGCCCGTACCAAGCGCAATACCCTTCAGATCGGCAGACAACAGAAGGTCGGTACCGGGATCCTCAAGCTCATCAATAGCGACAACCGCAACCTTTGAAAAGTAGCCGGAGCTTGACAACTTGGCGACCAGGTTCTCGGCAAGCGTCCAGGGGATGCGCTCAATCTCCTCGTCATCCAGGCCGATCAGCACGGCCCGCGTGGCGGGACTTCTCATCAGCGAAATCGCGCTCGAAACGCTAATCCCGAGCGTCGGTTGCCTAAACTGCTCTTGTTGAACGAAGGCTAGCCGAAAGAGATCCGACGAATCCATGGCCAGTTGAGATGTCGATATCAGCTCACACTCCCCTGCCAGCGCAAAGGTCGAGGAGCATAGAGCCAACACCAGCACAGCACCTGTCTGGAAGAATTTCACAGCTACCTCCGGGAGCGACCTATGGATGTGGTACTCCAATCCTCTCCAAACGCTGCTTGAGTATGTCGACTGTCGAGTGCAGCCCTACCGTAAACGAGGGACTTTCGCTGGGCTCTGAATCGATCTCGAGTAAGGTTTCGAAAAGTCGTGACATTGCTGTCCGGTCAAAACCTGCTCTCTCCAGGTATTCGATTCCTAGTTTATCCGCCTCAAATTCGAACTCATCTTCATAGCCACCGTAAAAGCTCGATACCACATGGGCACCCAGTTGGTATGTCTTTAATCGGAGGGTTTGATCGAACACCGTGCTCGTCAGGTCACTCAGTTGCTGCTGGTCTGACGGATTACTGGCCAAACCACCAACCTTATAGCCCACATAGAGGGACGCAATTTGAAGTCCCCAGTCAAGACCCACCGACCACCAGCGCGAAGCACCTTCTCCCATTTCAACTTGCTTGCGGGCATGCTCCAGCTGAACGTGAGCCACCTCGTGGGCCATCGCCGCCGCCAATTCGTCGACCGAATCGAGCCGAAATAGGAGACCGCTCGCGAGGTACACTCGACCGCCCTGACCCGAGAAGGCAGTGAGCTGCTCATCATTCAACACGGTAAATTCAAACTCAAAATCATCGGACAGACCCGGATTGGCGGACACAAGCCGCCGCCCGAGACTCGCGACCCGGGCGCTGACCTCACGATTTACCAGAACCTGCTTCGTGCTGAGAATCATCGCGTCGACATAGTTCCCCTTTTTTACGGCCGAGGATTGGGCTTCGCTGATCGAAGGCCAAGCGGCCAGCAAGACGACGACTGAAACAGTCACAGAAAGAAAGGAAGACTCCCGCCGTTTCGAAGACATATTTTCACCTCTAACTGGTGTGATGTGTCAGATATTGTTCAAATCTACGCTTCTCGCCAGAATCCGTCAAGAAAAGGCTGGTTTTCCGGTGCTTCTTCAGGGAAGTGGTGTTGAGTCCTGATCACTCCCTCAGGGTCCTACCGAGACGATTTATGATTCAATCTACCATAGCTTGGGACAACCACAATCAAGCCAAAAAAAAGAATGCCGCCCGCATTGGTTAGAGTCGCTCTGTTGATATTCCGGCGTCTTATATGGTTTCCAGATAATAGGCAGCGGCATTCTGTGGTAGCAGACCGTTTCCATCGTCATCGAGCCGTTGTCTTTGGAAGCCGATTTGCTAGAATCTAACACGTTTTCGGGCGGCCTGCACCAATAAAGTCCGACCCTCAAGGGAAGCGCGATCGAACGATCCTGGTCAGCCGCTATCGCCCACTTGGCCGTATAACGCCCTACTCGCCCTCGGATGATTTCAAGAGGATCTAATCTTCAGGCCAGCGGTAAGGAGGCCGCTGACCATGAAGAGAAAAAGCAAAAGGATTTCCAAGAAAGCTTCGAGAACCAAAACCAAGTTCCGGCTTCCGGATCTTGATCAAGCCAAAGCAGCTGTGCTGAACAGTCTCGGCTCGCCGGAGTCGCAGCGCGGGTATAAACATGCCATCGACGAGTTCATTGGTTGGTATTGTTCTGAGCCCCGCCTTTCTTTCAACAAGAGCGTGGTGACCCGCTACAGAATCCACCTCGAGACTCGCCAACTTGCACCGGGAACCATCAACGTAAGACTTGCCGCGGTGCGCCGGCTCGCTTACGAGGCGGCCGACTCCGGGCTGCTGAGCCCTGAACTCGCGGCAGGCATACGTCGTGTCAAAGGAGCGAAGAAATTGGGCGTTCGCCTTGGCAACTGGCTGACGACTGAAGAAGCTCGCACTCTGTGGCAGCTTCCGAATCCCGAGACTCTCAAAGGCAAGCGCGACCGAGCGATCCTGGCAACCCTGTTGGGCTGCGGGCTTCGTCGCCGTGAGCTTGCTGAATTGAGGTTCAGTCACCTCCAGCGTCGTGAAGACCATTGGGTGATCATTGACCTGGTTGGCAAAGCGGGCCATGTCCGGACCGTCCCAGTTCCAGAGTGGGTTAAACGAACCATCGATATATGGCTCACCGCTGCCGGTGTTACGAGCGGAAGATTATTTCGGTGCGTTTGTAGAGCGGGAACAGCCTGGGGCAACGGCATGACAGAGAAGGTTGTGTGGCATGTGGTCAAACAGTACGCCGCGAAACTCGGTGTGTCTAAGCTGGCGCCGCATGACCTTCGGCGATCCTGTGCACGCCTCTGTCACGAAGCGGGCGGCGAGTTGGAACAAATCCAATTTCTGCTTGGCCATGTGTCAGTGCAAACAACTGAGAAGTACCTTGGATACAAACAGCGCCTTCGCGGAGCCGTGAACGATCGAATCGGCATTGAGCCATGACCCGGTCAGGCGGATAGTATGCGGCACCCCTTGTGGATGGGTTGCCGACTATACGGCCAAGTGGCAGTATTCAGGTGGACGCGAGTTTCAAGTTGGTAGAACTTCGACCGGACGCAATCCGGAAAGAGTTTCAGGGTGGGCGATCTCTAACGGTCCGCATAACCGGTTGGCAATAGAGCGCAGTGGAATTGCCAGTCCGAGTTGATGCGGTTGTTAGGCGTTGTCACTGATAAAAGTGTCTCGTGCTATGTTTCCAATTGTGTTGGTTGCCACTGAATCAAACGTG